>NZ_JAGYFX010000067.1:0-32434 GCF_019946615.1 Pseudomonas sp. BF-R-01 | reverse complement strand
CGTTAAAAGTTCCAGCCTCCTTGCGTTCGGTCGATAACTATCAGTTACGAAGGGCAGCAGCCGACCCGAAGCTGCCCTCCCTGGAAGACAGAAAACGGCCAAAAGCAGTCATTCGAGGGGGTATATAAATCGGACGATTCAATGTCCAATATTTGTTTGGTCGAATTCAGAGCTTGAAAGCACCGCCAGATAGCTGAGAGTCGAGGAGATGAGAGGCCGAAGTCCAACCGCCAGCTACGACGGCTTATGCTAAGCCGTCGCTGTCCGACACTATGTAGACACCAGCGACGCCCGTCATGACATTATTAAAGCTACTCTCGTCTTTGTTTGTTGTAAATGTAGTCAACTGACAGATTGCTAGCAGCTTCATTGTTAGCATCATACTCAAAACTTCCGCCAATATAAGTTCTCAGTATGAAGGATAACTTCACGTGATTGTCTTCGTGCTCAATGTTGTACAAGGATCTAATAGCTTCAACCTCATCAGCATATTGCTTGTATTCTGTGGAGTCGATTGAAACCACCAAGTCAACTCTCCGCATCTCAAATTCGGATTCAATATAAACACTATCGCCGGGAAGCCCCTTGATTGAATTTATTTGCGTATGCTCTAGTCCTTCAAAAATATCTGAATTCACTTCAAGAATGGGGGTTAATTTATCGGAAAACAGTCTGGTTTCCAGTAATTCGCTGAGATCATCATTATTCATTGCATTTAGAAAGTACTCTGTTTCAGAGACCAGGAAGTCCTCGATGTCGTCTAATAACTTGCGCTGATCAAATGAGTGAGGTGTTTTATCAACATTTTCTTTCACAAAATCATAAACATTTAAATACGGCTTAATGCTCGCCTTAATGTTGCGCTCTGCTATATCTCTCAAGAGATCATCGTGGAATGAAAGGGTTTTATCTTTAAGCTGAAAAAAATCGTGTTTATTGTTTGTTATGAAGGCCACATCGCCCTCTATGTTTCTGGAAGATAAATAATCAAGGAAGGACAGCCAAATCAGGGTGTCTCTATAACCTTTTTTCTCATTGGTAAATGGCTTTGTTGAGCTAATTGCTCTTTGGACCACAATGCTATGAGGTACATTATCGTATTCAATTCTATCGATCCAGTCCACCCGCTCTTTCAGCACATTAGTCAGGTCATAAGTTTTAAATCCAAGATTGTCGATATCAAGGGTTAGACTCTTTTGGCTTAATTGATTCCCTTTTTTTATTATTCTGCATAGCTCCGACTTAACTTCATTTACTTCGCGCTGCCTAATGTTGTTTGCTTCTTGTATCACTATGTTTGACAGCAGTAACTCGTACTCCAAATTATTCAGAAAATAAAATAACAGCTTGAGGTTGGCATTGGTTGCAAACCAGTTTTTGTAAAATACATTTGTATCTAGGAATACTTTCATCAAAACCCGCCCTAAAGATTTTTCGTTTACGCGACTTAAGATAGCTAGCGCTTGAACAAAAGGAAAGCCAGAAGCGTAGCCACGTATCTCCCTAGTTATTGAAGCTAATGGCGGGAGCACATTATTAAGTTGAATTGATACCAGCTCTGTAGCTGCTTTGAGTATCCGCTTTGAGTGGCTATCACCACCGACAGTTATTGGCCGACAGCCGCCCGAGTGTCGCATCGGCCAATAGCTGCCATTCGTGAAGGCCAGCTGTAAGCGTCTGCTGCCCCCCTCTTTAGCTGGCGCTATTCCTCGGATGAAGATCGATTCAGGAGACTGTACTTTCGAGGGGCAAATACTCTGCATGGATCACGGGAAGTTTACACCGCCCACTTCCAAGTCGAGGTGTACATCCAAATTTTCATATCTTCCCAGTACTCCCTAACCCACATGCTTTGACCGTTGGTGGACTTTAATTCGTCTGCCAACATTTTATAGACACTTTCTGTGATACGGGTAGGCTTGTCAGCAAGGCTCGTGAGTTTTGCTGCATAGTTTGCAGCTCGACCAACCCAAACCAAGTCGTTGTCTCCACGTACTCCAATCCGAGCTGTTCTAAGTTGACTGGTGTCGATGCCAACAACGTGCTTCAAGACAAAATTTGTGGTGTAAGCCTTAGCTAAAGCAGGTCTGATGATATCTATTACTGCGCCGTTAATTTTCAACGCGCATCGCGCAGCAGATGTGTTTTTTGAGCCCCCAGTAAAGACTGCCATGACGCGATCCCCGTCATATGCGGTGATCACACCACCTTCACTTTTTATGATGTCGGATGCGCATTTAAGGAATGTCTTATAAATTTCTGCACTGAATTCCCATTTGTATGTGTTCACCATGTCGGTGGACCCATCCAAGTCTGCGTAAAGAACAGTCGCAGAACTTAGGTCTTTCGCATGATTCGAATTCAGACGCAAATCTTCGGGGTTTGGCACCCCGGTGGTTTCTTGGACCTCCCACGCACTCGTGAACGTTTCTCCGACCCATTTCTTCAGATCATCCGCCAATGCCATTAATCATTCCTAATTGTTTGGTCCAAGCCGAAGAATGTGGTCTCGGAGCTGGTTACAGGCAGGCCCCATCAACGCAGCCGTGTCACCACCAGGCGCATACCGATAAATGATCGTCATAATGCCGGAAAGATCGCTAGGCAGTTTGACATCGAGATCGCGTGGCTCCATCAGAATCGCACGCTCTTTGCCGAGTCGCCCCATGAACAGGCCAAGCTCAAACACAACGTTGTCTCGTGGGACGGGCCACTGTTGGCCCCGGCATGCAGCAATGTCATCAGCATGCGCGACCGCTACCGCGAAGTCGGAGTCATCAACGGCATCCAGTAGACTTTGCAATGGATAGTTCGTAGCCCGGAAAACCCCATCCGTCCAGATGGTAGTAATAAAATCGTCGTGACCGAAAGCGGTCTGAATCGCTCTTGCGACGCCAAGCGATTCAGCTGAAGAAATAATGAAAATCTTGATTCGCTCACGCACTGCCCCGACATGCGCGTTGCGTTGATAAAGTCGCTTTGAGAGCTCTCGGGCGATGCAGCGATAGACCTCGGGATAACGCTGCCCTGCTTCAGCAAAATGCATTTCCGCGACACGAGCGACAACGCTCGTTTCCGTGGCGACGACTGTCGCTGATCTGGGTTGAGACGGCTCTATTGCGGCCATCTCGCCAACATGATCACTGGAAAACCGGCGACCAACACGACGCTTATTAACGACGACGTCAAACGCCCCGGTCAAAATCAGATACAAGTCGTTGTCCGATTCACCTTGCTCAATCAAAACATCACCGACGGCTACCTCAAGAAGCTCCACGTTGTCGGCAAAATACTCCGCGAGCTCACGGTTTCCGGAAACCAGTCGCTGTGAAAGAAGAGCATCAACCGTAAGCCTCCGGCCTGACTCACCTTGAAATCGCTCTAACATCCTGTCTCCTGTTTCGGGCTGTAGCTTGTGTGCTGCAGACCTTACGTGGGATCTGCTCCGGGGTGAATCAGTTCGGTATGTCGATTAACAAATTTTTACTGACCAGGCACAAGCGGCGCTCTCAGTGAGTGCTCCTGATACACCGTCACGTATAAATATCTTGAGCAAGCAGCATTATAATATGACCTGCCATAATTACCGCTGAAAAGCTAATTTTTAGTGGTTTATTGCTGCTTTTCACCATTGAAAGGCATCAGTTATGACATGAATTTCACTAGCATAAATACAGGTATGCCCGAGAATAGTCGGAAGCTGCCAATCGTGAACGGCAGCTTCTGGCCGATTGCCGCCTTCCGTGAATGGCAGCAATCACCTGAGATCACGCCAGTGAGTCTTCAACCAAACACCCCCCCGCCGACATCCATCAAACTAACTCACCGCCGAACTTCAGCCACCAACAACAACGACTGTGGCACAGGACTCTGCGGATGCTGAGGCTCCTGCAGGCCCGTCAGTTGGAAGCCGGCCATGTCCAGCGCATTGAGCCAGCTCGACAAGGTGCGGAAGTACCACGGCATGGGTTGCCATTGCCCCTTGAACCCGGTGAAAGTCTCTTGCCGCCAGCCATCCTGATAGTCGCCGGCCGCTGCGCTCCACGGATGCAGCGTCTGGATCACCAGCGCGCCGCCGGGGGCGAGCAGGGCGTTCATGGCGGCGAGCAGGGGGATGATGTCCTGGTGCAGCAGGGCGAAGTTGGCGCAGATCAGGTCGTAGTCGCTGCCGATGTCCACTTTGGCTTGCGCTAACTGTTCATAGTTCGCCAGATGCACCGGCGAAGAACCTGCCGCTCGCGCCGCCTCGACCAGCGTCGCATCGCCATCCACACCGACCCCATTGATCGCCCGTTCAGCCAGCGCCCGCAACAGCCAGCCCTCGCCGCAGCCCAGGTCGAGCACACGTTCGGGCTGACGGCTTGCCACTGCCAGCAGGATCGCCTGGTCGGTGACCTTGAGGCGGCTTTCGATGGCGCCGGTGCGGATCGCGTCGATCCAGGATTGGGCGTTGTGGTGCCAGCTATCGAGAAGGGTCGATTCGGGGGCGGGCATGTCGATGTCCGGAGTTGTGGGTTGGAGAGAAGGATAGGGCAAGTGCGCGTGGTGCGGACCCTGTCAGTGACGCTGCATTATTTTCTGCACTCTGCCAACACCACTTGGCAGGTATCCGGTGCGCCACCGGAGCGTCCGGCGTAGCGAATGCAATTGTCCATGGATTTCTGGCGGGCCATGTCGAGGGTGGAACCCCAGGCCAGGCCACCCTCGCCGACAGTGGGCAACGCTTTGGCGTAGCAAGGTGAGCCTCCGTTTGAGGCCCAAGTGCGAGGCGTGGCAGTGTTGCGTGCGCAGCCCGCTGTCAGCGCCAGATTGATGGCGAGCAGGGCGGGCAAGACCCATGACCCGCATGGGCGCGCGGTTTTTCCGGTCATCCCGAGTTCCCTGTATCAAGAGGCTGGAGGCGTGTCTGTATCCTGCAGTTTAGACGTTGTTACGCCTGCCCTTTGCCCGGTTTGGCGCATTTGGGGGCAGTTGCCGGGAGGGCACTTTTGAACCCGTGCCTGTCCAGAAGAGTAGAAATTTTGGCGTCATGAAATATACGGTTACGCTGCCGATACGCCGCTTGCAAAGTCCCTGCCTTGATCTTTAATAGTTACTGATGGAGGACGCGTAATCCCATCAAATATGTCTTAAATATCAAGGGTTAAGCGAAAGTATCAAGTCCCGCCCGGATCTTTCTCTGATTTCACGACAGATAGCTCAAAGGATGACGAAGAAATGAAAGAGAAGCTGGCGGCCGTTATCCGAAAACTGATTTCTCCTTCATTACGTTATGAAGTCAGGAACGCGGCAACCTGGCTGCGGGACATCCTGGGGCGTGCGTGTTTCTGGAAGTGGGAGATTGCCCGCTTCAAGCTGCAGAACGACAGTCCTTACGAATTCCTCTACATCGGCAGGAAAAAGCAGCGGGAAATGGCCAAGCTGCTCATCGGCGGGAAGTCCCAGGGGCCGCCCGATACAGTCGACGGCGAACCGGCACCTGCCGCGTCGCATCATGTGGTGGTGGTCAGTGAAGCGCCGTCCCCGGGGGCCTTGAATGTGCCCCTCTACCTGAGTGCCGTCGTACCGCTTGGGCGCCCCATCGAAGACATCACCGCCAAATACGATAGCGAGTTGCGTCGAAATATCCGCAAGAACCGACCGCGCTACCGGATGGTCCAGACGCTGCTGGATGACGAAATCGAAAAGGCCGACAGGGAAATGCTTCGACCTTATGCCGAAGCACGGCAAGGCATCCACGCTGCGCAGTTTCCCTCTCAGGAAGTCTTGAGAATTGCCAAGACCGTCGGCCGGCTCGACCTGATCATGCTGGAAGACGAGGTGGTTGCCTGCCACCTGGGTTGCGTCGTCACTCGGGGCGGCAAGCGCTACTGGAGCACGCTGCGTTTCGGGTACGTCGAGCCGATTTTTTCAGATGCGAAAAAGCTGCGCGAGGTCAACTCGATTACCACCTTCATGGCACTTGAATGGGCCATCGACAATGGCTTCGATTATTACGACATCGGTCTTTGTGTGGCCCGCCCGGATGACGGGCTGCTGAAATGGAAAAGACGGCGCGGCGGTGATATCGATTCCCTGGGAAACCACGCGTACATGTTCGTCCGGCTGCCCAAGACCGGGAGAGCCAGATTCCTCTGGGACACGCCGCTGTTTGCTGTCGAAGGCAAGGAAATAACCTTGCACCTTGGCCTGCCGGACGGGCCAAGCGATGAGGAAGTCGCCAGCCGTTATCACGAAATGGTGTTTGGCGGGCTGCACAAAATTTACCTGTATTGCGCCAAGAGCTCGGGCGAACAGTTTCTCGACACCTTGCGCAGTCGCTATGCCAATTTGCAGACACAACCCGTCATGGAACGGATTCCATCCAGCTGAGCCATTTCCAGGACTGAATAATGACAGCGCTCGCACCTGACTTTTGACCCTGCCTGCAGGGAGGACTCTTCATGGAAAGCGATCTCTCGCCAATCAGCACGTCGACCGCTGGCAATCAAAAAAAATGGACCCTGGCCGCCTACAAAAACATGGCGAGAAAAAGACTCGCACGCAAAGCCGACATCAACTTGAAAAGCATCGCGCTGAAAAGTTGGGATATTGCGCCGGGCGAGACGACCCATTCTCCGTCGGCGTTCTTCCTGCCCGGTCAAATGGACCGCGTGACAGGGTGGGAGGCGAAGCGTTTTTATCCTTTCGAGCATCCAGCGCGCACCATGCAAGGGCTGGGCGATGTAGAACAAGGCCCGACCCGTGGCTACTTGCTCAAGGACGTCTGGATGATCGATGGCGCGCTCTACAAGGACAACGCCAGTCTGTGGCTGTCGCTCAAGCCAAGTATGTTCCCGCGCATTACCGTGGACACCGAGATCGATCGCGCCGCCGTCTACTGCACGCAAAACGGCAATACCTGGTTTGGAACCTGGTTGATGGAAGACTGCCCGACCTATTCCCTGGCCTGCGATGAAGGCGTGCCGGTGACCACCGCGCCGTCCGCCAGGTTTCCGTTGTTTACCCAGGCTCCCGCTTACGAAGACTGGTTTGGCATGAAACCGGTGCGCCTGCACAGTGCGTTTTTTCGTGAACTCGTGCTGTTCGACGACTTGAGCAACAATCGAAACAGGCATCTGCGTTACCGGGCCATGGGGGAAAAACTGCTGTCGCACGTCAAGCATGAGGCTCATCCCGGCGTGTTCATTCTGCGCGGTGGCGACGGTGACTTGCGCTTTTTGCGCAATGAGCTCGAAGTCGCTGAACACCTGCGCAAGAGCAGGGGGTTCCGCGTTCTCGATCCTTTGAAAACCGATGTGCCGACCATCGTGGCGACCTGCGCCGGGGCGCGGACGGTGGTGGGGGTCGAAGGCAGTCAGCTGGTGCACGGCGTCAATGTGCTCCAGCCGGGCGGTTCGTTGCTGGCACTGCAGCCACCGAACCGTTTCGTCAGCTACTACAAGTTCCTGACGGATCGCGACAGGCAGAATTTCGGCTTCGTGGTCGGAACGCCAGAGGGCGACGGCTTCAAAATCGACATTCAAGAGGTCGAACGCACACTGGACCTGTTCCCGTCATGACGGCCTGAGGGAACCCCGGCAAAAGACTTTCCGAACGGGTTTACGCCTGATCCCCAAACACCGGCCGGAAAAAACTCCGCTCATAGCTGAGGATGAATTTTTTATCCTCGGCATACTTGAACGCCGCGATGCAGTCCGCGTCGTTCATGGAGTCCTGCCGATAGCGCTCGTACTCGGCAAGGCTCGCAAAAGTGAACATCGCCAACGCGATGTTGTTGGCGCCCTCGGACGGCAGGAAATAGCCGTGGTGCTGGCCACCGAATTTTTCCACCAGTGGAATCCACAACTTTGCGTAGTGTTCGAATGCGCCGATCTGGTACGGATCCAGCACGTACTTCAGGTAACAAGTGACCATGTGTTCGCTCTCTTCTACGGGAGGGTTAAACCATTCAAAGGCTGTTCAGGAATGCGGCAGTTTCGCAGATCACCTGGCTGCATGGGAGTCTTCACTGAACCCTGTATCCCGTAAATGCGGGCCATCTGTGTCTATCGGCCACATCGCGAGGTTGTTACGTTTGCGCCTCCACCGTATTCGATGAGGTAAAAATGGATCTCACCGCCATCCCGTTCGGGACGACCGACTGGTCGACGATCGAACCTGTCACCCATGCCGGCCAGACCGGAAACGCCTATTGGCGAACCTGTCAGTTTGGTTCGACGCGTGTGCGAATGGTTGAATACAGCCCCGGATACCTCGCCGATCATTGGTGCTGGAGAGGTCATATCCTGTTGTGCCTGGAAGGCGAGTTGCACACGGAACTGGAGGACGGTCGACAATTCACGCTGACGGCCGGCATGAGTTATCAGGTGGGCAACAATGCTGAAGGGCATCGGTCGTTCACCACCAGCGGCGCGAAATTGTTCATTGTGGATTAAGCGCTGGATTGAATTTCGCCACTGGCCGTAGCGCTGGGTATCTCTATACGAGATAACTGTGATCAAATTAATTCGCTTCTTGAGATATATCCCGCGCGCGTAATGTCTGCCCTGTCTGAAGTAGAGAAGGGCGGATGATGAACAGGTTGAACACAACGATCGCCAATGCGCAGCCCGCATTGCGGCCAGCCAGCGCAGGCTGGGCAACGGTGGCAGGCTTTGCTGCAAGCCTGGTCGGCATCGGCCTTGCGCGGTTCGCTTATACACCGTTGCTTCCAGCGATTATCGGCGCCCACTGGTTTGATCCGTCCAAGGCCGCTTACTTGGGTGCCGCCAACCTTGCCGGGTATCTGGGCGGCGCCATTTTCGGTCGTTTCGTGGCGGCGAAAACCTCAACGGTGTTCATGCTCAGAGCAATGATGCTGCTGGCCAGTGTGGCGTTTTTCGCGTGTGCCTACCCCGTGTCGTTCGCGTGGTTCTTCGCGTGGCGATTCCTGTCCGGCACCGCCGGTGGCGCGTTGATGGTGTTGGCCGCTCCGACCGTTTTGGCTCATGTGCCGCCGTCCAGGCGCGGTTTGGTCGCCGGGGTCATATTCATGGGCGTGGGCGTTGGCATTGCCCTTTCCGGAACGCTGGTGCCGCTCTTGCTTCAACAGGGCCTGGGCGAAACATGGCTGGGCCTTGGCCTGATATCCCTGCTGCTCACAGCCCTTGCCTGGCGGGGCTGGCCGAAAGAACCCGCGCCGGCCGCCGAAACGACGCACCACCCGCGCCCGGCACGCAACGGGACACTCAAGGCGCTGTACATCGAGTACGCCCTCAACGCTGCCGGCTGGGTGCCGCACATGATTTTCCTGGTGGACTTCGTTGCCCGGGGCAGGGGCGAAGGTCTTCAAGTGGGGGCGCAGTACTGGGTTCTTTTCGGCATTGGCGCGACCGTCGGGCCACTGCTTGCCGGCGCACTGGCGGACCGGATCGGTTTCGGTCGCGCGTTGCGGCTGTCGTTCATCGTCGAGGCCTTCGCCGTCATTATCCCCGTCCTTGGGCTCGGAGCCGGCTGGTTGATGGCCTCCAGCGTTGTCGTCGGGGCGTTTGTGACCGGGACCGTGCCGCTGGTGTTGGGGCGGGTGCATGAAATTCTCGCCCACCATCCCGCTCAACACAGTTCGGCCTGGCAAACAGCCACCGTCGGTTTTGCCTTGTTCCAAGCGGTCGCCGCCTATGGCTTGTCGTTCCTGTTTTCCTACAGCGACGGGAACTACAGCGTGCTGTTCATGATGGGGACTGCGGCCATGCTGCTTGCGTTTGTGATTGATGTGCTCGCAGGTGCGAAAAGCTCCAGCGCTTCCCGGAGCCTTTGACACCGTGAATTACTCCGATCGAAACGTGATGTATTGGCGCCGCAACCTGACCGTTTGTGTGTTCGGCTCGTTCACGACCCTGGTCAGCCTGAGCATGTTGTTGCCCTTTTTACCGCTGTACGTTCAACAACTGGGCGTGACGTCGCAGGCGGACGTGGTGCAATGGTCGGCCGTGGCATTCGGCGCGACTTTTTTCGGCACGGCGATTACCGCGCCGTTGTGGGGACGCTTGGCTGATCGCTATGGCCGAAAACCGATGCTGGTCAGAGCGGCCATCGGGATGGCCGTTGTCATGTCGTTGATCGGGCTGGCCCGGAACGTTACCGATCTGGTTGCACTGCGTCTCATCGCCGGGCTCATCGGTGGCTACGCATCGGCGTCCATCGTCATGATCGGGTCCCAGGTCCCGCGCGAAAGGGCGGGTTGGGCACTCGGTGTCTTGTCCACGGGGGCCTTGTCCGGCAACCTGATCGGGCCACTGGTTGGCGGTTTTTTACCTGAGCTTGTTGGTATTCGCGGCACCTTTTTCGTCGGTGGAGCAATGATTGCGGTCGCCGCCATGACCACCATCCTGTTTGTTCGTGAGGATTTCGACCGAGCGTCGGACGCCAGACAACGGGACAGGAAAAACCGGCCTGAGGGCGCCGGTTCGAAATGGCCGGTCATCGCTGCACTGCTCATGACTGCGATGATGGTGCTGCTGGCCAACATGTCGATCGAGCCGATCATCACCGTCTACATCGGCGACCTCGGCGTACCGGTTGATCATCAGGCGCGGATAGCCGGCGTGGTCATGGCCTGTTCCGCGTTGGGCAGTATCCTGACCGCCGCCAGACTGGGGGCGCTGGCCGATCGGGTGGGTGGCTGGAGCGTGATTGTCGGTTGCCTGTTGCTGACGGCCGTGGTCATGGTGCCCCAGGCGTTCGTCACGCAATGGTGGCAACTGGCGGTATTGCGCGGTGTCATGGGCATGACCATTGCCGGGCTCTTGCCGGCGATTGCCAAGCTGATCCGGCATTCGGTCGAAGAGCACAACACCGGAAAAATCCTCGGTTACCTGCAATCGGCGCAGTTCTCAGGGCAGGTGATAGGTCCCTTGATTGGCGGCCAGATTGGCGCCCATCTCGGCTTGCATCATGTGTTCCTGGTGACGGCGGCATTGCTGGTGTTATGCGCCTTGATGAACGGCTGGGTGAGGAATCGCTACCTGGGCGACACCGTCCAGGCGAACGCTGTCCAGAAAAGTGGATAACGCGCTGGAAAAGTAGCCATCAAGGCGCCTGACGAACACCGTCTCTACGTCGGCGATGTCTGGCGCGAGCTCATGCACGTTGACCAACCCTTCGCGCAAAGCGTTCGCCACAACGCCTCGGGGCAACAGCGTGACCCCGACGCCCGCCGACACACAGGCAATGATCGCTTCAATCGAGCCAAACTCCAGTGGCTCAGGCGCCAGGATGCCCAGGTTGGCCAACAGGGAATCCAGGCGTTGGCGGTAGGAACAGCCGATTCGAAAGACCACCGTCTTCAGATTGTCGACGGCAGCGACCGCGTCCAGCGTGTCAATGGCGCAGGACGTGACCAGCACGAGCTCTTCGCGGAAGGCCTGCTCACTGAGCAATTCCGGGTGATTGACCGGGCCCACGACAAACGCCCCTTCGAGCTTACAGTCGATGACGCCCTGGATCAGGCTGCAGGTGGTGCCGGTGCGAATCACCGGGCGAACCTCCGGGTAAGCCTTGGCAAATTTTGCGATCAGCCGTGGAAGGCGCAGCGCCAGCGTCGTCTCGAGCGTACCGATCTCGAAGACACCTTTTGGATGCCCATCATCGCGCGCAGCGCAGGATGCATCGGACAGGAGCCGGGAAAGGCGGGCGGCGAACGGCAGGATCCGACGCCCAGCCGGCGTGACCTGAACCCCTCTGGCGCTGCGTTGGAACAGCGCCACCCCGAGCTCGTCCTCCAGCGACCGAATCCTCGCGGACACGTTGGACTGCACGGTGTTCAGCTCGCTCGCAGCCTTGTTCATGCTGCCGTGGCGCGCAACCGCATCGACCACCTTCAGATCCGTGACATCCATCGAATTCACCTATCTCTAAAACAAATAACCAACCGCAAATAAACAGCGTTCAGCAGATTAGTTTTCGTGTGCGGCAAAGGCAAGCAATGGCCGACATAGGGTGCGATTGAATTCATCAAAAAAGATCATACGCATCATTAATGATCGTTTTACATGATCTTTGGCCGGGCATAGGTTGAGGGTGCAAATACACCGCAGCCAGTGGCAAATCGAGTCTTCGAATTTGAGGCTGTGGAACAACAATAACTGTCCACTGCTACACGGAGTCAACGTGAACCATGCATCCGAGTCAGCCAGAATTCGCAACCATCCCCGGTACCGGGATTTGGTATCACGGCAGCGAAGATTCGTCGCTTGTCTTACTGCCGCCACCCTTGTCCCGTACTTCACGTTCATCCTCGTCGCGGCGTTCGCGCCTCAGCTTCTAGCGCAGAAACTCTCCGCGACCAGCATCATCAATATCGGTTGGCCGCTGGGCGTCGCCTTCATCGTCGGGGCCTGGTTGTTTACTGGCCTGTACATCCTGCGCGCCAACGGCGAGTTCGATGACCTCACAGCAGAAATTCGCGAGGGGGTCATCGTATGAAACCCATTCTTCGTTACCTCATTGCGCCTTCTCTGTTGGGCGCGGTCACCACGTGCGCCTCGGCCGCCGACGTCTTGCAGGCGGTGGAAAAACAGCCGCTGAACATCACCGCTATCGCGATGTTTCTGGTCTTCGTGCTGACCACCCTGGGCATCACTTACTGGGCTGCCTCCAAGACCAAATCGATGGACGATTTCTACAACGCCGGCGGCGGCATCACTGGTTTCCAGAACGGTTTGGCACTGGCGGGGGACTACATGTCGGCGGCGGCGTTACTGGGCGTCACCAGCATGATTTTCTTCAACGGTTTTGATGGCGTGCTCTACTCGATCAGCTTCTTCGTCGCCTGGCCGTTGCTGTTGTTCCTGTTCGCCGAGCGCATCCGCAATCTGGGGCGCATCACCATTTCGGACATCGCCTCGTTCCGGCTCGATCAAAACCGGATTCGCACCATGACCGCGTTCGGTTCGTTGACCGTGGTCTGCTTTTATCTGGTGGTGCAGATGGTCGGGGCAGGGCAACTGATCCAGTTGCTGTTCGGTCTTCCCTACAACTACGCGGTGATTGCTGTCGGTCTGTTGATGGCGATCTACGTCACGTTTGGCGGGATGGTCGCCACCACCTGGGTGCAGATCATCAAGGCAGGCTTGCTGCTGGTGGGCGGGACATTGCTCGCCGTGTTGGCGTTGAGCAAGTTCGGTTTTTCGTTCGAGCTGCTGTTCGAAAAAGCGGTTGCCGCCCATCACGATGGCGAGCGGATCCTGCTGCCCAGCAAGCTGGTGGCCGACCCATTGGCGCTCATCTCGCTGTCGCTGGGCCTGGTCTTCGGTACCGCAGGATTGCCCCATATCCTCATGCGCTTTTTTACCGTGCCGGACGCCAAGCAAGCGCGCAAATCGGTATTCGTCGCGACGGGTTTCATCGGCTTCTTCTACCTGATCGTTGCGGTGTTGGGGTTGGCAGCCATCGTGATCGTCGGGCAAGACCCGGCCTTCTATGAGTCCGGCATTGTCGGTGGAAAGCTCATCGGCGGCGGGAACATGCCGGTGATGCATCTGGCGAAAGCCGTGGGCGGCGACCTGCTATTGGGCTTCATCTCGGCCGTCGCGTTTGCCACGATCCTGGCCGTGGTTTCGGGGCTCACCATGGCGGGGACCTCGGCGATTTCACATGACCTCTATGTCCGGGTCTTCCGCAAAAACCGTGCGGATGCGAAGGACGAGCGGCGTGTATCGAAGATTGCCTCGGTCGGTATCGGCATCGTTGCGGTGGTGCTGGGCATTTTGTTCAAGGACCAGAACATCGCCTTCCTCGTCGCGCTGACTTTTGGCGTGGCGGCCTCGGTCAACTTCCCGATCCTCGTGCTCTCGATGTACTGGAAAGGGCTGACCACACGCGGGGCGTTGATCGGTGGCATCGCCGGGCTGGTGAGCTCGGTCAGCCTGGTGATTCTCTCGCCGGCGGTGTGGGTCAAAGTGCTGGGCAATGCCGACGCCATCTTCCCCTTCGACTACCCGGCCATCATCTCGATGAACGTGGCGTTCCTGTTTACCTGGCTCGGCTCCGTCACTGATCGCAGTCGCGGGGCAGCGCTTGAACGCGAGCGCTTCGATGATCAGCTCATCCGCGCCCGCACGGGCCTTGGCGCATCGCAAGCGGTCAGCCACTGAGACGCGGCACACCGTCATCGCGATGACGGTGTGCCGGTCATTTCCATACCCTGATTTGTGCTCTCTGCAAAAGGAGTCAGCCATGCAACTTCGAGACAATGGCTTAAGGTTTTCACCCATCACGGTCGTGCTGCACTGGGTCGTGGCGTTGTCGCTGCTCGCCATCCTCGGCTTGCAGGTGATGATCGGCCAGGCGTCCAGTGAGGCCGGGCGGATGTCGTTGGTCCACCTGCAAAACCTCATGGGGCTGATCCTGTTTTTCGTATCGATCTATCGGTTCTGGGCCAGGATCACCGCTTACCACCCGCTGCCGGTGGGCACGCCCAATCCTATTGAAGTGATCATCAGCCGTTCCGTTGCGGTGGCGCTCGCCCTGGCGATGGTGCTGCTGCCGGTCGCGGTGTGGGCCTCGCGGGCTGCGGCCGGCGAAGGGGTGGGGCTGCCCGGCGGCTTTTCGATTCCGGCGCTGTTGCCCACCAATGCAGCGCTGAAGCAGGTGGTCGATGTGCTCTTTGATATCGGGGCGTCGGCGTTCCTGGCCGGCCTGGCCTTGCACGTGTTCGGTGCGCTCAAAAATCACTTTCTCCTGAAGAACAACACGCTCAAGCGGATGCTTGGAAAACATGTGGAGCTGTGAGCCATGAACGAAGCCAGATTCGATTTTGCAGGTAACGCCATCACTCAATTGTGTGGCGTGAAATACCCGATTTTTCTCGGCGGGATGGCGGCGATTTCCGGCCCGCCGCTCGTTGCGGCAGTCGCCAACGCCGGAGGCTTGGGCGTGGTGGGCGGCTTGCGCCTGCCACCCTTGACCTTGCGCCGATGGATACAGGAAACCCGAGCGCTGACCGACAAACCCTTTGGCGTAAACCTGGTGCCGCAGTTCGGCGGCCCTGACGTGTTTGAAGCGCAATTCCAGGTGGTCCTCGAAGAAAAACCACGACTGCTCTCTTTGTTTTACGCCGAGGCCTATTCCGCCGACATGATTCCCCGGGCGAAAGACGCGGGGTTGGTGGTCATGGTGCAAACGGGCTCGGTGGAGCTGGCGAAAATCGCCATTGCGCAAGGCGCTGACATCATCGTGGCGCAGGGCAGTGAAAGTGGCGGTCATTTGAATCGAGGCACGATAGGCATCATGCCGTTGCTGACTTCAATCCTTTGCGTTGCCGAGGGGCGGCCGGTGCTGGCGGCTGGTGGCATCACCAACGGTGACGACGTTCGGGCGCTGATGTCGCTCGGCGCGTCTGGGGTGGTGGTGGGCACCGCGTTTATTGCCACCGATGAGTCGAATGCGCACCCGCTCTACAAGCAAAAAATTGTCGAGGCGACGACGGATGACACCGAGTACCGGACCGGGTATTCGTTCGGTTGGACCTACGGCACGCCGCACCGGGTGATCCCCAATCGTGACAAGTGGAACCTGCTGCGTTTCATTGGCGGTGGCGCCCGCGCAATCGACAAACCGCGCATGGCCAAGAAGCTTTCGCTGTACGCGGGGCAGGGCGTTGGCAAGATCCACAGCGTCGTCCCCGCAGCAGAACGTGTGGCGGAGCTTGCCCTTGGCTTGTAGTAAGCCTCTCCTCGATTAACCTGTAGGAGCGAAGCTTGCTCGCGAAGGCGGTAGTGCATTCAGTTTCAATAGTGAATGTCCTGACGCTTTCGCAGGCAAACCGGAACGCCGCACCGCTCGCAACTACAGTGTCGAACTGAGTGTTTTACGCCGCCGGCCGGGCAATCTGCTCCTGCGCCAGGCCGATAAACGCGCTCATCGCCGAGGTGATCATCGAATCGTTCCTGCGGATGAACACGGTCGAGACGTTGGCGAATTCGGCCGGTAGCGTGTGGCAGCGAATCGCATGCCGCACGCTGCAATTCTCTGCGATGGCCTTGGGCAGCAAGGTCACGCCCATGCCCGCCGCGACGCACGACAGGATGCCGTCGAGGGTTCCCAGTTCCATGATCTGGTTAGGCACCAGCCCGACTTGGTAGAACCAGTTTTCCAGGGTGGAGCGATAGAAGCACCCGGTGCGAAAGACCAGCACGGTTTGCTGGGGGATTTTCTCGATGAGCGCGGGCAGTGACTCGAAGCGGTTGCTGCTGACCAGCACCAGTTCCTCTTGAAAAACCTCTTCCTGCGCCAACGCCGGGTTCTGGTGAAATCCGCCGACGAACGCTCCATCGAGTCGATGGGCTTCAATTGCCTTGATCAGCTCGACCGTCGTCCCGGTCAGCAGCGACAGTTGCACTTCGGGATACTGCTCGCGGTACTTCGTCAGCACCTGCGGCAAGCGAATGGCCGCCGTGGTTTCCATTGAGCCCAGCCGCAGCAGGCCGGTCGGAACGCCGGTGTCCGTCAACGCATTGCGACTCTCTTCTGTCAGTTGCAGGATGCGCCGCGCATAACCAAGGAAGGTCTCGCCCGCCGACGTGAGCACCACCCCGGATTTCTTGCGGATGAACAGCTCCCGATTCAGTTCGGCTTCCAGCTCCTTCACCCGCATGGTGACGTTGGACTGCACCGTGTTCACGTTGACGGCGGCTGCGGTGAAGCTGCCGAGTTCGGCAACCGCGCAGAAAATCTTCAGTTGGCGCATTTCCATGATCGTCACCATCCATCATAAAAAGTGATTATGGACATATTTAACGATCACTTTACGGTTATTGCCGGTGGTTAGTAAAGTGGCCGAAACCCGGTAAAAGATGCGGATCGACCCATGACACTCACTTCGAAAATTGATCACGTCTTCGCCGGCGGCCTGGGGCTCTTGAAGCCCGAAGGGCAGCGTACGGGCATCTTCAAACAGCGCCGTTCAGGCCCCGTTCGCGTCGAGCTTCACGGGATTGTCGGTGACCAGCATGGCGACACCAGGGTTCACGGCGGTCCGGAAAAGGCTGTTCATCACTATGCGGCCGAAAATTATCAGCACCTGGCGCAGGCCTTTGCGCACTGTGCCCATGAGCTGCTTCCGGGCAGCCTGGGGGAGAACATTTCTGCGTTCGAACTTTCGGAGCGCAACGTGCACATCGGCGATGTATTTCAGATGGGCAGTGCGGTGTTGCAGGTCTCTCAACCGCGTAGCCCGTGCTGGAAAATCAATCATCGTTTCGACGCCGAGCGTATGTCGATGCATGTCGCCAAGGAGCGAATCACCGGTTGGTATTACCGGGTGCTTCAACCGGGCTTCATTGAAGCGGGTGACAGGATCGAGTTGCTGGAAAGGCAAACGGAGCGTTTTTCCATCGATGAATTCTGGCAGGTGCAGTTGTCGCACCGACCGGTGATCGACGACCTGCTGGCGCTGGCGGCAAGCCGTGGGTTGGCCGAGGACTGGAAGCGACGCCTGTCGGAGCGGGCGAAGTGGCTGCAGAAAGCGGTTCAGGATTGATAGTTGTACACGCACTTGCACGGCTTTTTGTAGGAGCGAGCCTGCTCGCGAAGAACCCATAGACACCGCGTATTTCCAGGCTTCACGCGTTATCGTTAACGTTCTTCGCGAGCAAGCTCGCTCCTACAATGGAATACCCGCTTAGCGGTGTTTAGTCTCGCGGATCAATCTGATCCAGCACCCGGTTCGCCGTGATCTCCGCCAGCATGATGCTGTTGGAAATGCCCAGCAGCGCGTTACGCGACCCACCGTCCAGAAGGTCCACCAAGTGATGGACCATCACATCGACCGAGGCCAGCGTCTCGACCAGATAAACCATCAGGGTTTCGGTCGTGAGCGCTGGGTCCACGGTAAACAAAGTGCTGGGTGTGCGCGTCGTGGCTTTGATGTCGGCAGCCGACGGGAAGTGGTAGTCGAGGGCACGCTCGGCGGCCTCGTTGAGTTTGTTTGAATCGGGTTCGTATGGGGATGCCGGATCAGTATCCGGTGGGCTCGGTGAAGGCTTGATCATATGCTGAGTTACCTAATGGAGTGCCACCCCTCTTGCGACTAAACGAAAGGGGAGGCAGCTGTACGCAGGTTAGTCGACCGGGTAACTCAGCAATCCGGCGCGCCCGAGGGCGCCCCACGTACAGCCACCATCAAGTACAGGCAATGTATGACCTGCATGACAGATGCACGCACAACTGGGTTACCACGAGCGACTAAACCCGACCACTGATGAGCAGTGGCACGAATCAAGTTACCGGGCACCCCCAAAGCGCACAAGCCGGGGGATTCTGGCGTACCCGTAGGCAACGGCGCAAGGTTTTGTAGCTTTCATCTCGTAACCACGAGCGCGCTTAAACAAGCATTCTCCAGCGCTGTTTAACACCTCAAACACCTTCACCATTTCTGATCCATAAGATCATTAATCATCATTTTACATGATCCTTTGGCTGGCCTACTTTGACCCTGGCAGGCGAGCCATCGGCCGCCTGGCGCACTCCCGACAACAACAAGAGATGGCTCTTATCCACCACCAGGGGACACCCGCCATGAGCAACCAGCCAGCAGACATCGCACACTACATTCACGGCCGCGTGACGCACGGTACTTCCGGTCGCACGCAGAACGTCACCAACCCTGCCATCGGTTCCGTCATCGGCAAAGTGGCCCTCGCCAATGCCGCTGAAGTCGATGCGGCAGTGAAATCGGCAGCGGCCGCGTTTCCCGCCTGGTCGGCGCTGCCGCCGCTGCGTCGCGCCCGCATCCTGTTCAAGTTCCTGGCGTTGCTCAATGAACACCGCGACACACTGGCGCGCATGATCACCGCCGAGCACGGCAAAGTTTTCACCGACGCCCAGGGCGAAGTAACGCGCGGCATCGAGGTCGTCGAGTTCGCCTGCGGCATCCCGCAACTGCTCAAGGGTGACTACACCGAACAGGTCTCCACCAACATCGACAACTGGACCATGCGCCAGCCGCTGGGCGTGGTGGCCGGCATCACCCCGTTCAACTTCCCGGTGATGGTGCCAATGTGGATGTTCCCGGTGGCCATCGCCTGCGGCAACACCTTCGTGCTGAAGCCGAGCCCCATCGACCCGTCGCCTTCGCTGCTGATCGCCGAATTGTTCAAGGAAGCCGGGCTGCCGGATGGCGTGTTCAACGTGGTGCAGGGGGATAAAGAAGCGGTGGATGCGCTGATCGATCACCCGGACGTCAAAGCCGTGAGCTTTGTCGGATCGACGCCGATTGCCAACTACATCTACGAGACCGGTGCCCGCCACGGCAAGCGTGTCCAGGCATTGGGCGGCGCGAAGAATCACATGGTGGTGATGCCCGATGCCGACATCGATCAGGTGGTCGACGCGCTGATCGGCGCCGCGTTCGGCTCTGCCGGCGAGCGCTGCATGGCGATCTCGGTGGCGGTGTTTGTCGGCGATGTCGCCGATAAGGTGATGCCGAAACTGGTGGAACGCACCCGCACGCTCAAAGTCCTCGAAGGCACGAACCTGGCCGCCGAGATGGGCCCGATCGTGTCGCAAGTGGCGCTGCAACGCATCACCGGCTACATCGAACAAGGTATTGAGGAAGGCGCAGAACTGCTGGTCGACGGCCGTGGTTTCGACGGCGCCCAGGCTGGCGCGAATTGCGCCGAAGGGTTCTGGCTCGGCGGCACGGTGTTCGACCATGTCACCCCCGAGATGAAAATCTACAAAGAGGAAATCTTCGGCCCGGTGTTGGCGTGCATGCGCGTGAAGGACTTTGCCGAGGCGGTCGATCTGGTCAACTCACACGAGTTCGGCAACGGCACCGCTTGCTATACCCGCGACGGTCACATCGCACGTGAATTCGCCAGCCGCATTCAGGTGGGGATGGTCGGCATCAACGTGCCGATTCCGGTGCCGATGGCGTGGCACGGTTTTGGTGGCTGGAAGCGCTCGCTGTTCGGTGACACACACGCCTACGGCGAAGAGGGCGTGCGCTTCTACACCAAGCAAAAGTCGATCATGCAGCGCTGGCCGAACAGCATCGCCAAGGGCGCGGAATTCGCCATGCCGACCTCCAAGTAAGCACCGCTTTCTGCTCTACGGGTTTGGGGTGGATGACGTGTTGGCGCGGGCTTGCACGGCATCGTTTTTTCCCAGGGGGAGCGAACGCTCGCTCCCGGTTTTTTCCGCACAGGTGAACCGCTATGCCGCTGCTCAAGTTCGACATCATCCAGGGGCGCAATGACCAACAACTCAAGACCCTGCTGGACGTGACCCATCAGGCGATGGTCGAGGCCTTTGAGGTGCCCGACAGTGATCGCTACCAAAGCGTCACGCAACATCGTCCGGGGGAGTTGGTGCTGCACGACACGGGATTGGGTTACACGCGCACGACCAGCGTGGTGTTGCTGACGGTGATTTCGCGACCGCGTTTACAGACGCAGAAAACCGCGTTCTACCGCTTGCTGGCCGAGAGGCTGCAAGCCGAGTGTGGCCTGTCACCCGACGACCTGATTGTTTCGCTGGTGGAGAACACCGATGCGGACTGGTCCTTCGGCCGTGGAAGGGCGCAATTTCTGACCGGTGAACTTTAGGGTTTGCCGCGTGGGCCAAAGGGTCCGTTTTTACCTCTGTGCAACTCTCTTTCAGGTGATGCCATGTCCGCTCAACTGCTGTCCCTTTTGAACATTCGACTGCCTGTCCTTCAATCGCCGATGGCGGGTATTTCCACGCCCCAACTGGCGGCAGCGGTGTCCAGCGCCGGCGGCCTCGGCGCGATTGGCATCGGGGCGAGCAACGTCGAGCAGGCGCGGAACATGATCCGCGAGACGGCCGCGCTGACAGACAAGCCGTTCAATGTGAATGTTTTTTGCCACCAGCCTGCCGTCTATGACAGCGCTCGCGAAACACAGTGGCTGACATTTCTGGCGCCGTTCTTTGCGCAGTTCGGGGCCGCTGCACCGACGGCGCTGCGTGAGATCTACACCTCTTTTGTCGAAGACCCGGACATGTTGCAGATGCTGCTGGAAGAACGGCCGGCGGTGGTCAGCTTCCATTTCGGGCTGCCGCCACAACCGGCCATCGATGCGCTCAAAGCCGCCGGCATCATCCTGTTGTGTTCCGTGACCAACCTGGCCGAAGCGCAGAGCGCGGAACACGCCGGCGTGCATGCGCTGGTCGCACAAGGTTACGAAGCCGGGGGGCATCGCGGGGTATTCGATCCAAAACAGGATTCGCAAATGGGGACGTTTGCGTTGGTGCGTGTACTGGTGGCGGCTTGCCGACTGCCGGTGATCGCGGCGGGCGGCATCATGGACGGCGCGGGGATCAAGGCCGTCATGCAGTTGGGCGCCAGTGCCGCGCAGTTGGGAACGGCGTTTATCCTCTGCCCCGAATCCTCCGCCAACAGCGCCTATCGCGAGGCCTTGAAGGGGCCGCGCGCGCACCAGACTGCCGTCACCAGCGTCATCTCCGGGCGTCCTGCCCGAGGCATGGTCAATCGCAACTTCACCTGCCTGGAGAAGGCTGGCGCGGCACTGCCAGACTATCCGCGCGCCTATGACGCCAACAAAGCGCTCAACGCTGCGGCCACCGCCCAGGCAAACACGGAGTTTGCCGTGCAGTGGGCGGGGCAGGGGGCGCCCCTGATTCGTGAGATGCCGGCCGCTGCGCTGGTGAATGTGCTTGCTGCGGAAATGCACGACTGAGCCAGACGTTTAGTGCAGTGCAACCTCACTGAACTTGAGCATCAGCGGGTCATTGTTCCCGTCACGAAACGCAAGCTTGATCGCTGGCGTTTTACTCAGCTTGCTGTTGCTCTGCTGGAAAGTCAGCGTGACACGGGTCGGTACGTTACGGATCAGCTGAAATGTCAGCCAGATGCTGTCCTCGACCTGTCCCACCCGGACCGATTGGCCTTTGAGCGGACCGCCAGATTCGTCGAACAGCACCGTGTCATCGTTGACGCGGAAGCTGCGGTCGACGTTCAGGTGGTCAGTTCAAAGGTGCAGGTTGGCAATAGACCGATGTTGTTGTGGCATCAATGCTGCCAACTCCTTGTCGTGTAGCCGTCCGTGCTTGAGGGCAAATGTCGGGCTGTTGCAAAAGAAAACCGCGGGAGGCCGAGGGAAGGTCGCCAGTTATGGCAGGTTGCTATTATCCAGTAACGGTGTGGCAGGTAAAGCGTGGTATCGACTGATGCACAGGGACGACCTCCAGCCAGTGGCCTGAAAACAAATACTACTCGTTGTTTGTTGTAGGTGTTGACGCCTAGTAGTAGGTTCTGTATCTTGCGAAAACACACACAGTAAGGGCTGATTTCGTGAGCAAACTAATAGACACCTACAACTCGCTCGAAGTCGTTTCTCAGGGTGAATTCAATCGCCGCTTTCCAGGGAAAAACACGATTGGTGACGTCGTGTTGGGGATGGGGGATCTCGTTGAGTCCTTGAAAGAAGACTGCGGTCTGTCGCTGCGCAAGATCGCTGATATCGCGGGGGTTTCCGTGGCCGGTCTTGATCGCTGGCGGAACAACGGCTACGGCAGCAAGAAACACTGTGAAAAGCTCATGAGCTATTGCGAGCAACGCGTACAAGGGATCGACACAAAAAACGAGACGGCAATTCTTCCGAGTGCCAGCGTGGCTGACAGTCTGCGTCTGTGCAGCCCCGCGCAGTTGGAGAAGGTTATTCAAGAGGCGCTGCAGGCACGCCTCGGTTTCCCCGATTCGCTCGTTTGCACCTTGATCAAGATGGAGGCCGGCACCGATGGCCACCGGCTGGAAATAGTGGTGCGATGATCCCGCAGGCTTGAACGATCAGGACATCGGTACCCACCTTTTTAATCAAAGCGCTGATTGCGAACGGCAAGAAATGCCTTTGCCTTAGTGCTTGAACATCAATATTTCGGGGACGCAAAAAATGAACGATATGCAAACTTCGGCTTGGGACAAGGTATCTGAAGCGCTCAAGGTCAATGCGGCAAAGCTGTTGCCAGGTCAGGAGCGAAAAATACGTGCAATTATTGGTGAAACGCTCTGGGAGCCTCTGCAACATAAGAATCGCAAACTCTTCGGCAAGCACGTTCGCGCAGATCTTAGTTATTACGGATTGGTATTCGTCCGGCTCGCAGGGACTATCGCGGTCTATAAGAAATCGTGCGTTTAAGACACCTTCTGAATGTGTTTGAGCGACCCCAGCCAAGTTCGCCTGACTCACACATTTCCTGCCTCAACACCGCACACAAACAGGCCAGGCGCGATGAAAATCCGCCTGGCCCAGTTTCAAAAAACACGACCCCCCATACCTCTGCACGACAACCCTTATCCCTCTACGAAAATTACTTTCGCCTCGTTTGAAAATCACCTCTCGAAATGTTTTATGAGTTTCACAACCCATTCGACGTGACCCTTTCGAGGAGTACCGCATGACCCTGTCCTTCGGCTATTGGCTGCTGGTATATGCCGCCATCGCCATCATCGCGCTGATCGTTCTGATCGCCCGTTACCGGCTTAATCCCTTCATCGTCATCACCCTGGTCTCCATCGGCCTGGCATTGCTCGCCGGCATGCCGCCGTCCGGCGTGGTTGGCGCCTACGAGGCCGGTGTCGGCAAGACCCTGGGGCACATCGCGCTGGTGGTGGCGCTGGGCACGATGCTCGGCAAGATGATGGCCGAGTCCGGCGGCGCCGAGCAGGTGGCGCGGACCTTGATCGACCGTTTCGGCGAGAAGAACGCGCATTGGGCCATGGTGTGCATTGCCTTCCTGGTCGGGCTGCCGCTGTTTTTCGAAGTCGGTTTTGTGTTGCTGGTGCCGATTGCCTTTACCGTGGCGCGCCGCGTGGGTGTATCGATCCTGATGGTCGGTTTGCCGATGGTTGCCGGGCTGTCGGTGGTGCATGCACTGGTGCCGCCGCACCCGGCGGCGATGCTGGCGGTGCAGGTGTATCAGGCGTCGGTGGGGCAGACGTTGATGTATGCGATTTTGATCGGCATTCCGACGGCGATCATCGCCGGTCCGCTGTACGCCAAATTCATCGTGCCGCGCATTCAGCTGCCGGCGGAAAACCCGCTGGAACGCCAGTTCCTCGAGCGCGAACCGCGCGACAGCCTGCCGGGTTTCGGCATCACCATGGCGACCATTTTGTTGCCGGTGCTGTTGATGCTGATCGGCGGCTGGGCCAACCTGATCTCCACGCCGGGCAGCGGCTTCAACCAGTTTTTGCTGTTCATCGGCAACTCGGTGATCGCGCTGTTGCTGGCGACCTTGCTGAGCTTCTGGACCCTCGGCCTCGCCCAGGGCTTCAACCGTGAATCGATCCTCAAGTTCACCAACGAATGCCTGGCACCGACCGCCAGCATCACCTTGCTGGTCGGCGCCGGTGGCGGTTTGAACCGGATCCTGGTGGACGCCGGGGTCACCGACCAGATCGTCAGCCTGGCCCACGAATTTCACCTGTCGCCGCTGCTGATGGGCTGGCTGTTCGCCGCGTTGATGCGTATCGCCACCGGTTCCGCCACCGTGGCCATGACCACCGCTTCCGGCATCGTGGCGCCGGTGGCCATCGGTCTGGGTTATCCGCACCCGGAGTTGCTGGTGCTGGCGACTGGCGCCGGGTCGGTGATCTTTTCCCACGTCAACGACGGCGGCTTCTGGTTGATCAAGGAATACTTCAACATGAGCGTCACCCAGACGTTCAAGACCTGGACCGTGCTGGAGACCATTATTTCGCTGGTCGCCTTTGCGCTGACCGTGGGTCTTTCTTACCTCATCTAGCTCGAACACTCCGATCGCTTTCCTCAAGGCTCATGGTCACTCATCGAGCGCGGCATTGTGCGCGCCGCGATTGAGTGTCCGTGGCGGAGAGCGGTCGGCAAAAACTCAAAAAAAACATAAAAAAATGACCCAGGAGCACCGTATGTTCAAGCGAGCAATCCCCACCGCACTTTTGCTGGCCACCGGTTCGATGTGCGCACAGGCAGCCGACTCTGCCGCGCACGGTTTTCTGGAGGACAGCAAAGCCACGCTGTCGATGCGCACGTTGTATTTCAACAGCGATAACCGCGATGGCACGGCAGACCCGTCGAAAACCGAGGAGGCCGCGCAGGGTTTTGTGCTGCGTTATGAGTCCGGTTTTACTCAGGGCACGGTCGGGTTCGGGCTGGATGCGCAAGCGTTGCTCGGTGTGACGCTGGACAGCGGCGCGGGTCGCCACGTGGGCAGCGGCATGATCCCGAGTGACGGCGACGGTGCTGCCGACACCTGGAGCAGCTTCGGCCCCACGGCGAAGATGCGCATCTCAAAAACTGAGTTCCGCTACGGCACCCTGCTGCCGAAACTGCCGATCCTGTTGTCGAACGATGCCCGCGTATTGCCGCAGTCGTTCACTGGTGCGCAGGTCACCTCGAATGACATCGATGGCTTGATGCTGACCAGTGGCGTGCTTGAACACGCAGTCGGCCGCGCCTCGACGGACCGGACCGGTTTGTCGGTGCCGGGCGCCACCCAGGACAGCAACAAGTTCTACTTCGCCGGCGGTGACTACTACATCACCAAGGAACTGAAGGCGCAGTATTACTTCGCGCAGTTGGAAGACTTCTACAACCAGAACTTTTTCGGTCTGACCCACGTGCTGCCGATCGACAGCAAAAGCTCGTTCACCACTGATCTGCGTTACTTCAACACCACATCGACGGGCGCCAACAGTTCCGCTGCCGGCCGCGCACAAGGCTACCGAACCTCGGGTTACACCGAGGACAACAACGGTGAAATCGACAACAACACCTGGGTGGCGATGATCACCTATGTGAACGGCGGTCACTCGGTGTCGCTGGGGCATCAACAGGTGGGTGACGGCAGCAACTTCGTGCAGCCCAACCAAGGCAGCCTGGTTGATAAAGGGGCGGGTGGTGGCAGTGTTTACCTGCCGACGGACCGCATGATCCAGAGCTTTACCCGTGCGGGCGAGCAGACGAACTTCGGTCAGTATTCCTATGACTTCGCGCCTTTGGGCGTGCCGGGTCTGAGAGCGTCGATCGCGTATTTGAAGGGGACTGACATAAAGGTTCGCAACGCGGGCGATCAGTCCGAGTGGGAGCGCGATATGACCCTGGACTACGTGCTGCAATCGGGGTCGCTCAAGGGGCTTGGTTTCAGCGTGCGCAACGGCAAGTCGAATACCGATGCGGGCCGTAACGTTGATCAGAATCGCTTTATCATCAACTACACCTTGTCGCTGCTGTAATCGCCCACGGGTCTTTGTAGGAGCCGGCTTGCCGGCGATTGGGCCTTCAGGTTTGCGCTGTTTTTGCGGACGCCATCGCCGGCAAGCCAGCTCCTACAGGGTTTGCGTTTTGTCAGTTGCTAAGGTGTCAGGCGAGCACGGTCTTTGTAGGAGCCGGCTTGCCGGCGATTGGGCCTTGAGGTTTGTGGTGTTGTTGCGGACGCCATCGCCGGCAAGCCAGCTCCTACAGGTTTGGTGGTGTGTCAGGTGAATACCGACCCTTGTAGGAGCCGGCTTGCCAGCGATTGGGCCTTGAGGTTTGTGGTGTTTTTGCGGACGCCATCGCCGGCAAGCCAGCTCCTACAGGTTTGGTGGTGTGTCAGGTGAATACAGACCCTTGTAGGAGCCGGCTTGCTGGCGATTGGGCCTTGAGGTTTGTGGTGTTTTTGCGGACGCCATCGCCGGCAAGCCAGCGCCTACAGGTTTGGTGGTGTGTCAGGTGAATACAGACCTTTGTAGGAGCCGGCTTGCCGGCGATTGGGCCTTGAGGTTTGTGGTGTTTTTGCGGACGCCATCGCCGGCAAGCCAGCTCCTACAGGGGACGCGTTGTTGCTAAGGTGCCAGGCGAGCACGGTCTTTGTAGGAGCCGGCTTGCCGGCGATTGGGCCTTGAGGTTTGTGGTGTTTTCGCGGACGCCATCGCCGGCAAGCCGGCTCCTACAGGGTATGTGTTGTGTCCGTTGGTGTCAGGCAAGCACGGTCTTTGTAGGAGCCGGCTTGCCGGCGATTGGGCCTTGAGGTTTGTGGTGTTTTTGCGGACGCCATCGCCGGCAAGCCGGCTCCTACAGGGTATGTGTTGTGTCAGTTGCTAAGGTGCCAGGCGGGCACGGTCTTTGTAGGAGCCGGCTTGCCGGCGATTCAGGCGACGCGGTGTATCTGTTACGCCGCCATCGCCGACAAGGTATGCGTTGTTGCTAAGGTGTCAGGCGCTGGGTCAGCAACGGCAATAGTTGTTCGCAGGATGCCTCGATTTTCAGATCGAGGATGTCATCCGCCCGCGTCTTGCCCAGGTTAATCGCTATCAGCGGCTTGCCCTGATCCGCCACCGCCCGGCATAACCGAAACGCCGAATACGCCATCAACGAAGACCCCACCACCAGCAATCCCGCCGCTTTTTCCACTGCAGCCATTGCCTTGGCTGCCGTCACCTGCGCCACGTTCTCGCCAAAAAACACCACGTCCGGTTTCATTCGCTCACCTGCGCAATGCGGGCAGTGCGGTACTTGAAACCGCGCTTCGAACGCCGCGTCGAGCAGCGTGTCGCCGTCCGGCGCCTGCACCGCATCCACGCCGGCCAGGTACGGGTTCTGCGTTTCCATCAACTGCTGGATCGAATCCCGCTCACTGCGCTGCCCGCAATCCAGGCACAGCACCCGGTGCAGGCTGCCATGCAGTTCGATCACGTCGTGGCTGCCGGCCTGGTCGTGCAAGGTGTCGACGTTTTGGGTGATCAGCCCGCTGATCTGCCGGGTGCTTTGCAGGTTGGCGAGGGCTTCATGCGCCACATTCGGCTGAGCCTGACGCACCCGCGGCCAGCCGAGCATCGCTCGCGCCCAATAGCGGCGTCGGGATTCGGGGGCGCTGAGGAATTCCTGATACATCATCGGTTGCCGGCCTCGGCGCACGCCCTGGTGGTCGCGGTAGTCCGGAATGCCCGACGGGGTGCTGATGCCGGCACCGGTCAGGACCACGAACGGCTGGTCGGCCATGAACTGCTGGAGCCGGTCGAGTTGTTCGCGGGTGCGGCTGTCGAGCATGTTCAACACTCCGATGGGGCTGGGGTGTTTGAAGGGTAGCATTTAACCTGTAGGAGCCGGCTTGCTGCGGGCGGCGTTCCGACGATGGCGATCTTACGGACGCCATCGCCGGCAAGCCGGCTCCTACAGGTACGGTGTTTACTTGCGCGCTTCGAGTATCAGGTTGAACGGCGTTTCGGTAGCCCGACGGAACGTGCTGAATCCCGCTTCCGTAAACACCTTGCGCAACCGCGCCTCACCGGCCTGGGCGCCGAGCCCGAGGCCGACTTCCTGGGACAGCGAGTTCGGGGTGCAAATGAACGTCGAGGCGGCGTAGAACAACCGGCCAACCGGGGTAACGTTGTCGTCTAGCTTGTCGTTGGCGAACGGTTCCACCAGCAGCACCGTGCCGTCCGGCTTCAGCGACTCATAGGCGTGCCGCGCCGCGCCCACCGGGTCGCCCATGTCATGCAGGCAGTCGAAATAGCAGATCAGGTCGTAGTCGTCGCCGGGGTAGCTTTTTGCCGTGCCCTGGAAGAACCGCGCCCGTCCGGACACACCGCCTTCCTCGGCGCGCTGGTTGGCGACGGTGACGGACGGCGCGTGGTAGTCGAAGCCGACGAACCGCGATTCGGGGAACGCCTGGGCCATGATCACCGTCGATGCGCCATGCCCGCAGCCGATGTCCGCGACCTTGGCGCCAGCCTCCAGTTTGGCGACGACACCTTCAAGGGACGGTAGCCATTCGGCGACCAGGTGCGCTTTGTAGCCGGGCCGGAAGAACCGTTCCGTGCCGCTGAACATGCACGGATGGTGTTCGCCCCAGGGCAGGGCGCCGTTGCCGCGCATGGCTTTGACCAGCTTGTCCTTGTCATGGAAAAACGACGCGACCACCCCGATACCGCCCGCCACGTAGACCGGTGAGTCTTCGATCGCCAGCGCCAGGGCTTGTTCTTCGGGCAGACGGAACTGGCCGTCGCGGTGTTCCATGTAACCGGACGCGGCGTGGGCGCTGAGCCATTCGCGCAGCAGGCGGGGGTTGCAGCCGGTTTTCTCGGCGAGTGTTTCGGGGCTGATCAACTGACTGTCGGCCATCGCCCGGTACAGCCCGAGCTCTTCGCCGAGGATGACGTTGGCGAGCATCGCCGCACCGCTCGCTCCTACAGGGGGACGTGTGTATCGGAGTGTATCTAACGTCCTGCTCGATACATTTCCCGCAAAACCGGCTCACTGCCGAACACAGCCCAGATACAAACCTGCGATGAACTGCACAGGCCGCTTGGCACCCTATACACCGTGAAGGGGACAACAATGACCACGCTCCTGCCTGAAACCGACCTGACATCCACCCCCGTCGATCGCCTGCGCGTCGACCAGTACACCAGCGGCCTCATCGGCCCAAGCCAGCCAATGCTCGGCCCCTTGGCCGACGGCGGCACCCTGATCACCGGCACGCCGCCGGGCTGCTGGGGGCCGATGATTACGCCGGCCTTCGAGGGCGGCCATGAAGTGACCCAACCGGTGGCCATTGCCGGTGCCGAAATCGGCGATGCCGTGGCGATCAAGATCAAAAGCATGCGCGTCACCTCGCTGGCCACGTCGTCCGGCGTGATGAGCTTCGTTGAAGGTCGCTACAACGGCGATCCGTTCGTCGCGAAATTCTGTAGCAAATGCGGCACCGAGCACCCGGCCAGCTACGTCGAAGGCATCGGCGAAGATTCGATTCGTTGCAGCAATTGCGGCGCCGAAGTCAGCGCTTTCCGCTTCAGCCACGGGTACGTGATCGTGTTCGATGCGCAGAATCAGGTCAGCCTGACCGTCAATCAGGACATCGCCAACCAACTGGCGGGCAACGCCTCCGAGATGTCGGCGCTGCCGGAGTTCGCCGCCCAGCATTCGATCCTGTCCCTGGCTCGCGCCGACATCCCCGGCGTTGCCGCGCACATGCGGCCGTTCCTCGGCAACATCGGCACCACGCCGTCGCGGGACTTGCCGGACTCGCACAACTGCGCCGATTTCGGCCAATACCTGATCGGCGCACCGCACCGTTTCGGCATGACGCGTGAGGAACTGCACGCGGCCAAGACCGACGGTCACATGGACACCAACTCGATCCGCGAAGGCTGCGTATTGATCTGCCCGGTGAAAGTCCCGGGCGCCGGTGTGTACATGGGCGACATGCACGCCCAGCAGGGCAACGGCGAGATCGCCGGGCATGCCACCGACTGCTCCGGGGAAACCGAAGTGCAGGTCGAAGTGATCAAGCACCTGACACTGGAAGGGCCGATCCTCCTGCAAAACCTTGACGATCTGCCGCCGATGAATGCCCTGCAACGGCAGAAAGTCCGCGAACTGGGCGAGCGTTGGGGCCAGACCGAGATCGAGCAGAGCGGCCCGATCACCTTCATCGGCAGTGGCGAGAACCTTAACGTGGCGGTGGAAAACGGCCTGAAACGTGCCGCTTCGGTCACGGGCCTGCCGTATGACGAAGTGCTCAACCGCGCGACCATCACCGGTTCCATCGACATCAGCCGCTTGCCCGGCACCGTGCGCGTGACCTTCCTGTGCCCGATGAACGTGCTCGATCGCATCGGCATCGGCCATCTGGTGCGCGAGAAATACGACCTGGCGTAACGCCAACGGCGGCTCTGTACCGAAGTGTGTACAGACCCGCCGGCGATACAACCGCCGCGATTTTCTGCCGGAACGCAACACAGGCCCGATACACCGTTTCGGTTAACTGTGATTACGTTCTGACAACCTTTGAGATCGACATCATGCAGACTTCCAACACATCAACGAAGGCCACCGTCGGACTTGGCCTGCGTCGCGGTTTAATGAAAGACCTTCAAGCCGCCCGCGTGGGCGATTTCGACTTTCTGGAAGTCGCGCCGGAGAACTGGATCGGCATCGGCGGCGCTCATGGCGCGGCACTGCGGGGCCTGGCCGAGCGCTATCCGTTGTCCTGCCATGGTTTGTCCCTGTCATTGGGCGGACCGGCGCCGCTGGACGTCGGGTTCCTGCAAGAAGTGCGGGTTTTTCTCGATCAGTACAACGTGCCGCTGTACAGCGAACACCTGAGCTACTGCAGCGATGACGGTCACCTGTACGACTTGTTGCCGCTGCCCTTTACCGAAGAAGCGGTGCACCACGTCGCCGCGCGCATTCGTCAGTCCCAGGACATTCTCGGTCGGCGCCTGGCGGTGGAAAACGTCTCGTATTACGCCGCGCCGCAACAGGACATGGACGAGCTGACGTTCACCAACGCGGTGCTGCGCGAAGCCGATTGCGACCTGTTGCTGGACGTCAACAATGTGTACGTCAACTCGATCAACCACGATTTTGATCCGCAGGTTTTTCTGGCCGGCATCGATTCGGACCGGGTGGTGGCGATGCACGTGGCCGGGCATTTCGATGAGTCCGACACGTTGAAAATCGACACCCACGGCGCCTCGGTGAAACCGGTGGTGTGGTCGTTGCTGGCCCAGGCTTATGCGCGGTTCGGCGCGCAACCGACGTTGCTTGAACGGGATTTCAATTTCCCTGCATTCGCGGAACTGGTCGCCGAATTGCAGACCATCCGCCGCTTGCAGGCCAAGGGGGTGAACCGTGGATAACGCAAGCCTGTTTCAGCAGCAAAACACCTTGGGGCTTTACCTGCGTGACCCCGATCACTGCGCGCCACCGGCCGGAATGGACGTGGCGCGGGCACAGGTTTATCGCGACCTTGTTTTCAACAACCTCTCGATCTTGCTCAGCGGTACTTTTCCAGTGCTGATCAAGATTCTTGGCGATGAGCGCTGGGGTTCGCTGATGCGCATCTTCTTGCGGGACCACCGCGCACAAACGCCGAAATTCGGTGAGATCGCCAGGGAGTTTGTCGACTTTCTTGCGTCAGAACCGTCTGCGTTGCACGAAGGGGCGTGGCCGCCGTTCATGGTGGAACTGGCGCATTACGAGTGGATCGAGATGGTGTTGCAACAGTCCGACGCCGAGCCATTGCTGGCGAGTGATGTCGGGCTGCTGCTGGATCGACCGTTGCAGATTTCACCGCTGGCCTGGCCGTTGGCGTATGCCTGGCCGGTGCAATTGGTGGGGCCGGACTATCAGCCTGAAACGCCTCCAGCTCAGCCGACGTTGCTGTTGGTTCGTCGGGCGGAGGACTGGAGCGTGAAGTTTTCCGAACTGAGCCCGCTGGCCTGGCGCTTGTTGCAGCGGATCGGCGAGTTTCCCCAACTGAACGGGCGTGAGCAACTGGAAGGATTGGCCGTGGAAGCGGGGGCGGCGGGATCGCAGGATTTCATCGACAGCGGAGCGGCGTTGTTGCGGCAGATGCACGGGGAAGGGGTGGTTGGCCCGGCATAATTCCTTGTAGGAGCCGGCTTGCCGGCGATGGCGTCCATTCAGGCGATAAATGTGTCGAC
>NZ_JAGYFX010000066.1:0-32893 GCF_019946615.1 Pseudomonas sp. BF-R-01 | reverse complement strand
CACTGCGCAGAACCTACGCTCGGCCTCTCGAGGGGGCGACTACCGCCACAGCCGCCGAGGCGGCCTGAAAGCCGACCTGGCTCTTTGGTGCACGCGTTCCCTCATTCCGGATATGTACACCGATCCCGTGTAGGAGCCGGCTTGCTGGCGATGGCGTCCGCCCAGTCAATAAATGTGTCGACTGACCCACCGCATCGCCAGCAAGCCGGCTCCTACATGGGATTGGGTTCACACGGTCGAAATTGTAGGAGCCAGCTTGCTGGCGATGGACGTAAACGATGACGCGGGCTGTCTGGATAAACGCGGTGTCTGGGCGTTTTTCGCCGGCAAGCCGGCTCCTACAGGGAATCGCGTACGCTTTTGATTTTCACCACTCATCAGGCCGAGCGTTAGCTCGCCTTCAGCTTTTGATCTGAGCGCCCCCTCGAGAGGCCGAGTGGAGGTTCTGCGCAGTGGGCAACCCGGCATGGATGCCGGGTTAGCCGCCCCCGGCCATGGATGGCCGATGGCGGCGGGCCCACGGAGCAGGACCGGAGCGAGGGCATGCCGAGCCACAGCGAGGCACCGAACGAAAGGGGCAAGAGCGCTTTGGTTACTTTCGCGCTTTTCGAAAGTGACTCGCTGTAAAAGCGAAACCATAAGCAGCCGTTACCGCAGAAATGGATATGTACACCCTCAAAAAACCGACCGCCTGACACACAGCCTTCGCGAGCAAGCTTCGCTCCTACAAAAAGCAGATAGGTTATTAGACGATTGTCGACAATACCTATTTATCCTTTGACTATTGCCCTGCTATTCGCTAGTTTTTGCCGCATCAGCTTTCAAGGTGTCGACAATATGCTGGATCAACTCGATCCCCCAGTCATAACTCAAGACGATTCGGAAACACTTTCCGAGAACGTTTTCCGGCGCATTCAGGCGGCCATCGTCAAGGGCGAGATCGCCCCGGGCAGCAAGATCTCCGAACCAGAACTGGCGCGCACCTACGGCATCAGCCGCGGCCCGCTGCGCGAAGCGATCCACCGTCTGGAAGGCCAACGCCTGCTGGTTCGCGTGCCGCACGTCGGCGCACGAGTGGTTTCCCTGAGCCATGCCGAGCTGCTGGAACTCTACGAAATCCGCGAATCCCTCGAAGGCATGGCCTGTCGCCTGGCCGCCGAACGCATGACGGTCGAAGAAATCGACGAACTGCGCCGGGTCCTCGAAACCCACGAGCGCGACGCCGCGTTTCAGGCCGGTGTCGGCTACTACCAGCAGGAAGGCGATTTCGACTTCCACTACCGAATCATCCAGGGCAGCGGCAACCGCACCCTGACGCAGATGCTCTGCGGCGAGCTTTATCAACTGGTGCGCATGTACCGCATCCAGTTTTCCACCACGCCCAATCGCCCGCGCCAGGCCTTTGCCGAGCACCACCGGATTCTCGATGCCATCGCCGACCGTGACGGTGAACTGGCCGAGTTGTTGATGCGCCGTCACATCGGCGCCTCCAAACGCAATATCGCCCGTCACTACCAGGACGGCGCTAACCCGACAGCCACTGAACGAGGTGAGTCATGAGTTCCAACAAGAGCACTCCAGGCCAGCGTTTCCGCGATGCGGTCGCCAGCGAACATCCGCTGCAAGTGGTCGGCGCGATCAACGCCAACCACGCGTTGCTGGCCAAGCGCGCCGGTTTCAAGGCTATTTACCTGTCGGGCGGCGGCGTCGCTGCCGGCTCCCTCGGCGTGCCGGACCTGGGCATCACCGGCCTGGACGACGTGCTGACCGACGTGCGCCGCATCACCGATGTCTGCGACCTGCCGCTGCTGGTGGACGTGGACACCGGTTTCGGTTCCTCGGCGTTCAACGTCGCCCGTACCGTGAAGTCGATGATCAAGTTCGGCGCGGCGGCGATTCACATCGAAGACCAGGTTGGCGCCAAGCGCTGCGGTCACCGCCCTAATAAAGAAATCGTCTCGCAGCAGGAAATGGTCGACCGCATCAAGGCCGCTGTTGATGCGCGCACCGATGACAGCTTCGTGATCATGGCCCGCACCGACGCCCTGGCCGTTGAAGGCCTGGAATCCGCACTGGATCGCGCTGCAGCGTGCATCGAGGCCGGCGCCGACATGATCTTCCCGGAAGCCATCACCGAGCTGGAGATGTACAAGCTGTTCGCCAGCCGTGTGAAAGCGCCGATCCTGGCCAACATCACCGAGTTCGGCGCGACGCCGCTGTACACCACCGAGCAGTTGGCCGGTGCCGATGTGTCGCTGGTGCTATACCCATTGTCCGCGTTCCGCGCCATGAACAAGGCCGCAGAAAACGTCTACACCGCGATCCGCCGCGACGGTACGCAACAGAACGTGATCGACACCATGCAGACGCGCATGGAGCTTTACGATCGCATCGACTACCACACGTTCGAGCAGAAGCTCGATGCGTTGTTCGCTGCGAAGAAGTAATGAACACCCTGTACCTGTAAATGTGGGAGCGAGCCTGCTCGCGATGGGCGCCAACGATAACGCGGGGCTCCTGACACACCGTGGTGTCAGAACTTGCATCGCGAGCAGGCTCGCTCCTACAGGTTTCCCTAATAAATTCAAGATTGGAGACAGCAATGGCCGAAGCAAAAGTACTCAGTGGCGCCGGGCTCCGTGGCCAGGTTGCCGGGCAAACCGCACTGTCCACCGTGGGCCAGTCGGGCGCAGGCCTGACCTATCGCGGCTACGACGTTCGCGAACTGGCGGCTGACGCCCAATTCGAAGAAGTGGCCTATCTGCTGCTGTACGGCGAACTGCCGACCCAGGCGCAACTCGCCGCTTACGTGAGCAAACTCGGCAAGCTGCGCGACCTGCCGCAAGCGCTGAAAGAAGTGCTGGAACGCATCCCCGCCGACGCCCACCCGATGGACGTGATGCGCACCGGTTGCTCGTTCCTGGGCAACATCGAGCCGGAGAAAGACTTCTCCGAGCAGCACGACAAAACCGACCGCCTGCTGGCCGCGTTCCCGGCGATCATGTGCTACTGGTATCGCTTCAGCCACGACGGCAAACGCATCAGTTGCGTGAGCGACGAGCCCTCCATCGGCGGCCACTTCCTGCACCTGCTGCACGACAAGAAACCGAGCGAGCTGCACGTCAAAGTGATGAACGTTTCGCTGATCCTCTACGCGGAACACGAATTCAACGCCTCGACCTTCACCGCACGGGTGTGTGCATCGACTTTGTCCGACCTGTTCTCCTGCATCACCGCCGCCATCGGTTCCCTGCGCGGTCCGCTGCACGGCGGCGCCAACGAAGCGGCGATGGAAATGATCGAGCGCTTCAAATCGCCGGAAGAGGCGATCAAAGGCACCCTCGGCATGCTCGAGCGCAAGGACAAGATCATGGGCTTCGGCCACGCGATCTATAAGGACAACGATCCGCGCAACGAGGTGATTAAGGGTTGGTCGAAGAAGCTCGCTGAAGAGGTGGGTGACACTGTCTTGTTCCCGGTTTCTGAAGCCATCGACAAGACCATGTGGGAGCAGAAAAAACTGTTCCCCAACGCCGACTTCTACCATGCGTCGACGTACCACTTCATGGGCATCCCGACCAAGTTGTTCACGCCGATTTTCGTCTGCTCGCGCCTGACCGGCTGGGCGGCGCATGTGTTCGAACAACGTGCCAACAACCGCATCATCCGCCCGAGCGCCGAGTACACCGGCGTCGAACAGCGCAAGTTCGTGCCAATCGAACAACGCTGAATGGTGGGGGCGGGCACCGAGCCGTGAACCTTGTAGGAGCGAAGCTTGCTCGCGAAGGCGGTCTGACATTCCAAATCAATGTCGACTGGTACACCGCTTTCGCGAGCAAGCTTCGCTCCTACAGGGGGGGCGGTTTTCCAATCAAATTCTGGTGCCGCCCCGCCTTTTGTTATTACCGTGACCGAGTCCTGACGATGAACACTGAATTCCGTAAACCGCTGCCCGGCAGCCATCTGGATTATTTCGACGTCCGTGCGGCAGTCGAAGCCATCCAGCCCGGCGCCTACGACACTCTGCCGTACACCTCCCGCGTGCTGGCGGAAAACCTGGTGCGTCGCTGCGACCCGGCCACGCTCACCGAATCCCTGAAGCAATTCATCGAGCGCAAGCGCGACCTCGATTTCCCATGGTTCCCGGCCCGTGTGGTGTGCCACGACATCCTCGGCCAGACCGCATTGGTCGACCTCGCCGGCCTGCGTGACGCCATCGCTTTACAAGGTGGCGACCCGGCGCAAGTGAACCCGGTGGTGCCGACGCAACTGATCGTCGATCACTCGCTGGCCGTCGAGCGCGGTGGCTTCGATCCGCAGGCGTTCGAGAAGAACCGCGCCATCGAGGACCGTCGCAACGAAGACCGTTTCCACTTCATCAACTGGACCAAAAAAGCCTTCAAGAACGTTGACGTGATCCCGCCGGGCAACGGGATCATGCACCAGATCAACCTGGAGAAAATGTCGCCGGTGATTCAGGTGCGTGACGGCGTGGCGTTCCCCGACACCTGCGTCGGCACCGACAGCCACACCCCGCACGTCGATGCGTTGGGCGTGATCGCCATCGGCGTCGGTGGCCTCGAAGCGGAAAGCGTAATGCTCGGCCGCGCATCGTGGATGCGCCTGCCGGAAAGCGTCGGCGTTGAACTGACCGGCAAGCTGCAACCAGGCATCACCGCCACCGACATGGTGCTGGCGCTGACCGAGTTCCTGCGCAAGCAAAAAGTCGTCGGCGCATGGCTGGAATTCTTCGGCGAAGGCGCTTCCGCGCTGACCCTCGGCGACCGCGCAACCATCTCCAACATGGCCCCGGAATACGGCGCCACGGCGGCGATGTTCTACATCGACCAGCAGACCATCGACTACCTCAAACTCACCGGCCGCGAAGACGAGCAGGTGCAGTTGGTCGAGAACTACGCCAAGACCACGGGGCTGTGGGCCGACAGCCTGAAGGGCGCGCAATATGAGCGCGGCTTGACCTTCAACCTGTCCTCGGTGGTGCGCAACATGGCCGGCCCGAGCAACCCGCACGCCCGCGTCGCGGTGTCGGATCTGGCGGCCAAAGGCATTTCCGGCCAGTGGGACGACGTGCCCGGCCAGATGCCGGACGGTGCGGTGATCATCGCCGCCATCACCAGCTGCACCAACACCAGCAACCCGCGCAACGTGATCGCTGCCGGCCTGCTGGCGCGCAACGCCAACAAGCTCGGGTTGACCCGCAAACCGTGGGTCAAATCGTCCCTGGCACCGGGCTCGAAAACCGTGGCGTTGTACCTCGATGAGGCGGGCCTGACTGACGAGCTGGAACAACTCGGTTTCGGCGTCGTGGCTTTCGCTTGCACCACCTGCAACGGCATGTCCGGCGCGCTCGATCCGGTGATCCAGCAAGAGATCATCGACCGCGACCTGTACGCCACGGCCGTACTCTCCGGCAACCGTAACTTCGATGGCCGGATTCACCCGTACGCCAAGCAAGCGTTCCTCGCGTCGCCGCCGTTGGTGGTCGCGTACGCCATCGCCGGCACCATCCGTTTCGACATCGAAAAAGATGTGTTGGGCCTGGATGCGAACGGCAAGGAAATCCGCCTGAAAGACATCTGGCCGAGCGATGAAGAAATCGATGCGGTGGTGAAAGCCTCGGTGAAGCCGGAGCAGTTCCGTCAGGTCTACATTCCGATGTTCGCCATCCATGAAGACACCGGCCCGAAAGTCGCGCCGCTGTACGACTGGCGCGAGATGAGCACCTACATCCGCCGTCCGCCGTACTGGGAAGGTGCGCTGGCCGGCGCGCGTCCGCTCAAGGGCATGCGCCCGCTGGCGGTGCTGCCGGACAACATCACCACCGATCACCTGTCGCCGTCGAACGCGATCATGCTCGACAGCGCCGCCGGCGAATACCTGGCGAAAATGGGCCTGCCGGAAGAGGACTTCAACTCCTACGCCACGCACCGCGGTGACCACCTGACCGCGCAACGCGCCACCTTTGCCAACCCGAAACTGTTCAATGAAATGGTCCAGGAAAACGGCAAGGTCAAGCAGGGTTCGCTGGCCCGCGTCGAGCCGGAAGGCAAGGTCATGCGCATGTGGGAAGCCATCGAAACCTACATGGAGCGCAAGCAGCCGCTGATCATCATTGCCGGCGCCGACTACGGTCAGGGTTCGTCCCGCGACTGGGCGGCCAAAGGCGTGCGTCTGGCCGGTGTGGAAGCGATTGCCGCCGAAGGTTTCGAACGCATCCACCGCACCAACCTGGTGGGCATGGGCGTGTTGCCGCTGGAGTTCAAGCCGGGCACCAACCGTCACACCCTGGCCATCGACGGCAGCGAAACCTACGACGTGATCGGTGAGCGTACGCCGCGCGCCGAGCTGACACTGGTGATCCATCGCAAGAACGGTGAACGCGTCGAGGTTCCGGTCACCTGCCGTCTCGATACCGCCGAAGAGGTGTCGATCTACGAGGCTGGTGGCGTGCTGCAACGCTTCGCCCAGGACTTCCTCGAAGAATCGGCCGTCGCCGTCTAAAACACGCTGCGCGGGCACGGAGTTTCAGATTCCGTGTCCGCTTTGAAGGAGCACCAATGGCTCACGCACCTCAAATCAAAATCCCCGCCACCTACATGCGTGGCGGCACCAGCAAAGGCGTGTTTTTCAGCCTGAAAGACTTGCCCGAAGCGGCGCAGGTTCCAGGCCCGGCGCGCGATGCCTTGTTGTTGCGGGTGATCGGCAGCCCCGACCCGTATGACAAGCAAATCGACGGCATGGGCGGCGCGACCTCCAGCACCAGCAAAACCGTGATCCTGTCGAAAAGCATCAAGGCCGATCACGATGTCGATTACCTGTTCGGTCAGGTATCCATCGACAAACCTTTCGTAGACTGGAGCGGCAACTGCGGCAACCTGTCCGCAGCGGTCGGCTCGTTCGCCATCAGCAACGGTCTGGTCGATGCCAGCCGCATTCCGCACAACGGTGTGGCGGTGGTGCGCGTGTGGCAGGCCAATATCGGCAAGACCATCATCGCCCACGTGCCGATCACCAACGGTGAAGTACAGGAAACCGGTGATTTCGAACTCGACGGCGTGACCTTTCCGGCGGCCGAAGTGCAGGTCGAATTCATGGACCCGGCGGCAGAAGAAGAGGGCGGCGGTGGTTCGATGTTTCCGACCGGCAACCTGGTGGATGACCTCGAAGTGCCCGGCGTCGGGACCTTCAAGGCGACCATGATCAATGCGGGCATTCCGACCATCTTCGTCAATGCCGAAGACATCGGTTACACCGGCACCGAGTTGCAGGGCGCCATCAACGGTGATCCGAAAGCGCTGGCGATGTTCGAGACCATTCGTGCGTATGGCGCGTTGCGCATGGGGCTGATCAAGTCGCTGGACGAAGCGGTCAAGCGTCAGCACACGCCCAAGGTTGCGTTCGTGGCCAAACCGGCGGATTACGTTGCCTCCAGCGGTAAAGCGATTGCTGCGGGTGACGTCGACTTGCTGGTGCGTGCGTTGTCGATGGGCAAGTTGCACCACGCGATGATGGGGACTGCTGCGGTGGCTATCGGCACTGCTGCCGCCATTTCCGGCACGTTGGTAAACCTCGCAGCGGGCGGTATCGAACGCAACGCCGTGCGCTTCGGTCATCCGTCCGGCACGTTGCGCGTAGGCGCTGAAGCCAGCCAGGTGAACGGCGAGTGGACAGTCAACAAAGCCATCATGAGCCGCAGTGCGCGGGTGCTGATGGAAGGCTTCGTGCGCATACCTGGCGACGCCTTCTAACCCGATATCCCTTGTAGGAGCCGGCTTGCCGGCGATGGCGTCCTTTCAGGCGATACATGTATTGCTGACCCACCGCTATCGCCGGCAAGCCGGCTCCTACAGGGGACCGCATTTCAATTATAAGAATGTGATTTACCTGAACCGAGGTCCCATCAACGAACCACTTTACGAGTGAATCGAACATGAGCACCAACGTCGACCTGAACAACCGCCCCGACTACGACACGGTCCTGCAGGACATTGCCGACTACGTCCTCAACTTCAAAATCGAATCCAGAGAAGCCCTCGACACTGCCCGCAATTGCCTGATGGACACTTTGGGCTGCGGCCTCCTGGCCTTGCGCTTCCCCGAATGCACCAAGCACCTTGGCCCGATTGTCGAAGGCACCGTCGTGCCGTTCGGCGCTCGCGTGCCGGGCACCAGCTACCGTCTCGATCCGGTCAAGGCAGCCTGGGACATCGGCTGCATCGTGCGCTGGCTCGACTACAACGACACCTGGCTCGCCGCCGAATGGGGACATCCCTCCGATAACCTCGGGGGCATTCTTGCGGTGGCCGATCACCTGTCGCAGAAGCGCCTGGCCAATGGCGATGCGCCGCTGACCGTTCGCGCCGTACTCGAAGCGATGATCATGGCCCACGAGATTCAAGGCGTGATTGCGCTGGAAAACTCCTTCAACCGTGTAGGCCTTGATCACGTCATCCTGGTGAAAGTTGCCTCGACCGCTGTCACCGCCAAACTCATGGGCGCCAATCGCGAGCAGATGCTGTCGGCGTTGTCCCATGCTTTCGCTGATGGTCAGGCGTTGCGCACGTATCGGCATGCGCCGAATGCCGGGTCGCGCAAATCCTGGGCGGCGGGCGATGCCACCAGCCGGGGCGTGCGTCTGGCCGACATCGCGATGCGTGGCGAGATGGGCATCCCCGGCGTATTGACCGCCAAACAGTGGGGCTTCTACGACGTATTGTTCAGCCACAGCAACAACGACCTGGCGCTCAAGCCTGAAGGCAAACGTGTGTTCAGTTTTTCCCGACCGTACGGCAGTTACGTGATGGAAAACGTGCTGTTCAAGATCAGCTTCCCGGCCGAATTCCACGCACAAACCGCCTGCGAAGCCGCCGTCACCTTGCACCCACAAGTCCGGAATCGCCTGCACGACATCGACAAAATCGTCATCACCACCCATGAGTCGGCGATCCGCATCATTTCCAAGGTCGGCCCGCTGGCCAATGCGGCGGACCGCGATCATTGTCTGCAATACATGGCCGCGGTGCCGTTGGCGTTCGGCAATCTGGTGGCTGAGCAATATGAAGACGAGTTCCACGCGGCGCACCCGATCATCGATGTGCTGCGCGAGAAAATGGTCATCGTCGAAGACCCGCGCTTCACCCGCGAATACCTGGAGGCTGACAAACGCTCGATCGCCAACGCGATTCAGGTGTTTTTCAAGGACGGCTCCAGCACCGAGAACGTGGTGGTGGAATACCCGATCGGCCATCGCCGTCGCCGCACCGATGGCATTCCGTTGCTGGAAGACAAGTTCAAAGCCAATCTGGCGACACGCTTCACCGGCCAGCGCAGTGCCGAGATTTTTGCCTTGTGCAAGGATCAGGCAGCGCTTGAAGCCACACCGGTCAACCGCTTCATGGACCTGTTCGTCATCTGACTACACACCTGTAGGAGCCGGCTTGCTGGCGATAGCCGTTACGCGGTCTACCTGAAACACCGCAGCGTCTGTGATCGCCAGCAAGCCGGCTCCTACAGGTTCCGTGTCAGCCATTTTTCCAGCGGCAGTTTGGTGATCGCAAACCCGGTCAACAAGATCGCCGAATAGATCATCAACTCTCGCGAAAGGCTTTGCCCCTCATACCAAGCGCCGATCACCACTGCGAACATCGGGAAAATGATGAACACAAACGACAAAATGATCGGGCTCAAGCGCTTGAGCAGCAAAAAATAAACGATAAACCCGCCCACCGACGCCACCAGTCCCAGGTAGAGCAGGGCACCCCAGGAGCGCAGGCTGATCCCATCGAACACCGGCGCTTCGACATTCAGCCCCGCGACAAACAGCATCAAGCCCGCAATGCCGATCGGCAGCGTGTTGTAGGTAATCACGCTGATCGCCGAGCCGTGTTTCTTGGTCACCACGTAACACAACGCATGCATCACCGCCGCACAGAGAATCGCCAGCACGCCGAACAGTTCAGCGTGATCCAGGTGCAATCCCTGGCTGCGAATAATCATGAACAGACTGCCGAAGCCGATGGCAATGCCGAGCACTTGTGACGGGTAGATTTTTTCTCGCAGAAACAGCGCGGAAAACACCAGGATGAACACCGGCATGCAACTGAACAACAGGGCCGTGAGCCCGGACGAAACATGCATCTCGCCGTAGTTGAGCAAGTAATACGGCAGGCTGAAATACGACAGCGTCACGAACAGGAAAAACCAGCGGCTTTCCTTGGGGAACATCAACGGTTCACGACGGATGAGGGCGAAAACAAGGAACAACGGAAAGGCGATCAGGAACCGCAGCCCGGCGGCCGTCAGCGGTGGCACCGTTTCAACCGCAATCTTGATCCCGAGCCATGTCGTTCCCCAGCTCAGGCACACGATCAGAAACAGGACGCTGGTGATCAGCGCGGCTAACCAGGGTTTTCCAGTGCTTGAATTCGCGCTGAGAGCGATGGACATGATCGAGTTCCTTTTTTGTTGTCGGAATTGACCTGCATCTGCAAAAGGTCTATCCCTGATTGAACCTGCTTAAAGCACGCTATTCGGGACTTAAATGAGTGTCAAAGTAAGTATTGCCATGGTGTCAATCCTGCGCGACGGGCTCGTCAACGGACTGGGCGTGAAGTACAAGCGCCTGGCGGACGCCGTGGAAAAAGCGATCGTTGAAGGCGTGATCGAGCCCGGCAGCAAACTGCCGCCGCATCGGCTGTTGGCCGACAGCCTCGGCGTGACCATTGGCACCGTCAGCCGTGCTTACGGCGAACTCGAACGCGTAGGAAGGGTGGTCGCTCGCGTAGGAGATGGCACTTACGTGCGTCAGCGCGGGATGGAACGTCAGCGCGATGCTGGCTTTCGCAATGTCAGCGAAGAGCCGCAGGCATGTTTCGACATGAGCCGTAATCAACCGATTCCGGGGCAGGAAGCACTGCTTTTAAGCCAGTGCTTGCAGGCGTTGGCGCTCGATCCCGATGCCTTGCAGAGCATCAGCGGCTACACCGCCGATGCCGGATCGTTACGCCATCGTGCGGCGGGCGCGCACTGGTTGCGGCACCTGCAATTTGTGCCGGATGCCGAGCAGGTCGTATGCGTGAACGGCGGCCAGCACGGTCTGTTATGTGCCTTGATGGGGTTGCTCAAGGCGGGCGATACCGTGGTCACGGAACACCTGACTTACCCGGGGTTGATCAGCGTTGCACGCATGCTTGGGATCAAACTGATCGGCGTCGGGATGGATGACGAAGGGTTGATGCCGGATGCGCTGGAAGACGTTTGCCGCAACCATCGTGTGTCGGCGCTGTACTGCACGCCGACGATCCAGAATCCTACGGCGGCGGTGATGTCCGTCCCACGGCGAGAGGCGATTGCCGAGGTCTGTCGGCAGCACAATCTGCTGATCTTTGAGGATGAAGCCCACGCGGTGTTGGCTCGGCAGCGACCGTTACCCTTGAGTTATTTCGCCCCGGAGCGCTCGGTGTTGATCGGCAGCCTGAGCAAAGCGGTTTCGGCGGGGTTGCGCGTCGGTTATCTGCATGCGCCGCAACCGTTGATCGGGCGCTTGAGCGCGGCGGTACGCGGAACGTGCTGGATGGCCAGTCCGTTGGCGCTTGAGGTGGCGAGCCTTTGGATCGAAAACGGTAGTGCGGCGCAGTTGCTGGCTCGACAGATTATCGAGATCGGTCGGCGCAAGGCGTTGGTCTGTGGGGTGTTGGAGGGCGTGGCGTACAAAACCCATCCCGACAGCCCGCACTTCTGGATCGAAGTGCCCGAGCCGTGGCGGGCGTCGCAGATTGCGGCGGAGCTCAAGGAGAACAATTACCTGGTCGCCACCGCCGAGGCGTTTGCGGTCGGGCACGGGGCGGTGCCGCAGTTCATTCGGGCGAGTGTGTGCAATTCGGCGGGGGATGATGGATTGTTGATTCGAGGGTTTGAAGTGTTGGTCGGAGCATTAACAGAGACCGTGTAATCGTTCATCGCGAGCAGGCTCGCTCCCACAGTGGATTTGCGGCGTTCACAAAACCCCTGTGGGAGCGAGCCTGCTCGCGATGGCGGCCTGGCAGACGCTGAATAACTACTTGAACCGCCGCTCCACACCTTTCTCCACCAGAATCTTCGCCGAAATCTCTTCCACCGAAAAATGCGTGGAGTTGATGTGCGCAATATTCTCGCGGCGGAACAGGTTCTCCACCTCGCGCACTTCAAACTCGCACTGCGCGTAGCTCGAATAGCGGCTGTTGGGCTTGCGCTCGTTGCGGATCGCGGTCAGGCGGTCCGGGTCGATGGTCAGTCCGAACAACTTGTGCTGGTGGGCGCGCAGGGCGTTTGGCAGCGTCAGGCGCTCCATGTCGTCTTCGGTCAACGGATAGTTGGCCGCGCGGATGCCGAATTGCATCGCCATGTACAGGCACGTCGGTGTCTTACCACAACGCGACACCCCCACTAGGATCAGGTCGGCCTTGTCGTAATAATGCGTGCGCGCACCGTCGTCGTTGTCGAGGGCGAAGTTCACCGCCTCGATGCGTTCCATGTAATTGGAGTTGCCACCGATAGAGTGAGACTTGCCGACAGTGTAGGAAGAATGCTCGGTCAGTTCCTGTTCAAGCGGTGCCAGGAAAGTCGAGAAAATGTCGATCATGAAACCATTGGACGTCGCGAGGATCTCACGAATGTCCTGGTTGACGATGGTGTCGAATATGATCGGCCGGAAGCCGTCGGTTTCGGCGGCCTTGTTGATTTGTTGTACCATGGCCCGCGCTTTATCCACGTTGTCGATGTACGGCCGCGTGAATTTGCTGAAGGTAATGTTTTCGAACTGCGCCAGGAGGCTTTGACCCAGGGTTTCGGCGGTAATGCCGGTGCCATCGGAGATAAAGAAAGCAGATCGTTTCATTTGCACCTTGGGCCTTAAGCTAGTGACGAATCTTGGATATGATAGGCGCGGTTTGCCGGCCTCGAGTGGCCCGCATTCTCACTTATTTTCCAGGTCCAGGCCATACAGCCGGCAAATGCTCCTTTCGAGCGCCGGCTTCTGAGCTTTTCCAACACAGTTAGTGGAGAGATCACCTTGGTAGAGTACGTAGTTTCCCTCGATAAGCTCGGCAAACACGATGTTGAGCATGTGGGGGGCAAGAACGCATCCCTGGGCGAGATGATCAGTAACCTTGCAGGTGCCGGTGTATCGGTGCCCGGTGGCTTCGCCACGACAGCTCAGGCTTATCGTGATTTTCTGGAACTGAGCGGCCTGAACGATCAGATCCACGCCGCCCTCGACGCCCTGGACGTCGATGATGTCAACGCCCTTGCCAAGACCGGCGCCCAGATCCGTCAATGGATCATGGAAGCCGAGTTCCCCGAGAAGCTCAACACCGAGATCCGCACCGCGTTCGCCACGCTGTCGGCCGGTAACCCTGACATGGCCGTGGCCGTGCGCTCTTCCGCTACTGCCGAAGACCTGCCGGACGCTTCCTTCGCCGGTCAGCAGGAAACCTTCCTGAACATCCGTGGTGTCGAAAACGTCATTCGCGCCGCCAAAGAGGTGTTCGCTTCGCTGTTCAACGACCGTGCGATCTCCTACCGCGTGCACCAGGGCTTCGACCACAAGCTGGTCGCCCTGTCGGCTGGCGTGCAGCGCATGGTCCGCTCCGAAACCGGCACTGCCGGCGTGATGTTCACCCTCGATACCGAATCGGGCTTCCGTGACGTGGTGTTCATCACCGGCGCCTACGGCCTGGGTGAAACCGTCGTACAAGGCGCGGTGAACCCGGATGAGTTCTACGTCCACAAAGGCACGCTGGCCGCCGGTCGTCCGGCCATCCTGCGTCGCAACCTGGGCAGCAAAGCCATCAAGATGATCTACGGCGAAGTCGCCACGGCCGGCAAGTCGGTCAAGACCATCGACGTCGACAAGGCCGATCGCGCACGTTTCTGCCTGAGTGACGCCGAAGTCAGCGAACTGGCCAAGCAAGCGATGATCATCGAGAAGCACTACCAGTGCCCGATGGACATCGAATGGGCCAAAGACGGCGACGACGGCAAGCTCTACATCGTTCAGGCCCGTCCTGAAACCGTGAAGAGCCGCACCCAGGCCAACGTCATGGAACGTTACCTGTTGAAAGAAACCGGCACCGTGCTGGTTGAAGGTCGCGCCATCGGCCAGCGCATCGGCGCCGGCAAAGTGCGGATCATCAAGGACGTGTCCGAGATGGACAAAGTCCAGCCAGGCGACGTACTGGTTTCCGACATGACCGACCCGGACTGGGAACCGGTCATGAAGCGCGCCAGCGCCATCGTCACCAACCGTGGCGGTCGTACCTGCCACGCGGCGATCATCGCTCGCGAACTGGGCATTCCGGCCGTGGTCGGTTGCGGCAACGCCACCCAACTGCTGAAAGACGGCCAGGGCGTGACCGTTTCCTGTGCGGAAGGCGACACCGGTTACATCTTCGAAGGTGAGCTGGGCTTCGACATCAAGAAAAACTCCGTGGATGCCATGCCGGACCTGCCGTTCAAGATCATGATGAACGTCGGCAACCCGGACCGCGCCTTCGACTTCGCGCAACTGCCGAACGCCGGTGTGGGCCTGGCCCGTCTGGAATTCATCATCAACCGCATGATCGGTGTGCACCCTAAAGCGCTGTTGAACTACGACGGCCTGCCGCAGGAAATCAAGGACAGCGTCGACAAGCGCATCGCCGGTTACAACGATCCGGTCGGCTTCTACGTCGAGAAACTGGTCGAAGGCATCAGCACGCTGGCGGCTGCGTTTTATCCGAAAAAGGTCATCGTGCGTCTGTCGGACTTCAAGTCCAACGAATACGCGAACCTGATCGGCGGCAAGCTTTACGAGCCGGAAGAAGAAAACCCGATGCTGGGCTTCCGTGGCGCCTCGCGTTACATCAGCGAATCGTTCCGTGACTGCTTCGAACTCGAGTGCCGCGCCCTCAAGCGTGTGCGCAACGAGATGGGCCTGACCAACGTTGAAATCATGGTGCCGTTCGTCCGTACCCTGGGCGAAGCGAGCCAGGTCGTCGACCTGCTGGCCGAAAACGGTCTGGCCCGTGGCGACAACGGTCTGCGCGTGATCATGATGTGCGAACTGCCGTCCAACGCGATTCTGGCGGAAGAATTCCTTGAGTTCTTCGACGGTTTCTCCATCGGCTCCAACGACCTGACTCAGCTGACGCTGGGCCTGGACCGTGACTCCGGGATCATCGCTCACCTGTTCGACGAGCGTAACCCTGCGGTCAAGAAGCTGCTGGCGAACGCCATTGCTGCGTGCAACAAGGCGGGCAAGTACATCGGTATCTGCGGTCAGGGGCCTTCGGACCACCCTGATCTGGCCAAGTGGCTGATGGAGCAGGGCATCGAAAGCGTTTCGTTGAACCCCGATTCCGTACTGGAAACCTGGTTCTTCCTGGCTGAAGGTCAAGCTTCGGCTTGATGGTGTGGGGACGGCTCGCTCACTGTAGGAGCAAGGCTTGCCCGCGATGGCGTCTTCAAAATCGCCATCGCCAGCAAGCTGTGCTCCTACAGGGGGCGGCCGTTTTAAGAGATTGAAGTAGGGCGGGCTCCTCTGGATGCCGCCCTTTTTTGTGCAAGAGACTATGCAAAGCAGCAGCAACCTATTTCCTGTCGCCCTGATCAGCGCCGAGCGGCGCGGCGATCTGAGCGAAGACGTCTATCGTTTGAAACCCGGCAACAGCCCTGACGGCACCGTGGAACTGGCCGTGACCCGTCTGGGCATGGCGGACGCGCCCGCGCACGGTGGTGTGCCGGTGATTCTGTTGCACGGCAGCTTTTCCAATCGGCGCTTCTGGTTCTCCCCAAAAGGCCTGGGGCTGGGCGCCTATCTGGCGCGTCTGGGATTCGATGTGTGGATCGCGGAAATGCGCGGTCATGGCCTGTCCCAGCGCAACCAGAACTATCGCAAGAACCGCGTCGCCGACTACGCTCGTTACGATCTGCCGGCCATTGGCGCGTTCGTGCGCGAGCAGAGCGGCCAGGTTCCGCACTGGATCGGTCACTCGCTGGGTGGCATTACCCTGGCGGCAGCCTTGGGTGGCGGGTACATCGGTGAACCGGTCGTCGCGTCTGCGGCATTCTTCGGTACGCAAGTCAGCCGCACCTATTGGCCGTTGAAAATTCCGCCGGTGGAGTGGAGCGGGCGCTTCATTCTCAAGCGTTTTGCGCAACTGTCCGGTTCACGGCTCAAGCGCGGTCCGGAGGACGAGCCGATTGGCCTGGCCCTGGAAAGCATGCGTTGGTATGGCTTGTTCGGGCGTTTTGGTGATGCCGACAAGGATTGGTGGGCCGGATTGGCTGACGTTCAGAGTCCGGTGTTGGCCGTGAGTGCCGTCAGCGATCATCAGGATCCAGCGTGGGCGTGCCGCAAGTTGTTTGATCAGATCGGTTCAGAGCACAAGCAATTCATCAACCTTGGCCGTGAGCAGGGCTTTGGCGACAATTTCGGTCACGTGGAAATGTTGGTCAGCAAAGCCGCTCAAGCCGAAGTCTGGCCGTTGGTGGCGCGTTGGCTGTCGGACCAGCACACGCCTTTGCTCGGTGAAAAAGCGGATTTGGCCTCGGCAGTCTGAGCCCGATGCTCTATCAAGGGCATTCCGCTCTGATCGGCTTGCGGCTAAGATATGACGCATTGAGCTTTTCTGGTCACTTTGCGACATCCTCGATTGTCTTCCTCTTTACAGGAGTTTCTCGATGAACCATTACCTCACGCCTGACCTGTGCGACGCCTATCCGGAACTGGTACAGGTGCTGGAACCGATGTTCAGCAATTTCGGCGGCCGTGATTCCTTCGGCGGCGAAATCGTGACCATCAAGTGCTTCGAAGACAACTCGCTGGTCAAGGAGCAAGCCGAACTCAAGGGTAATGGCAAGGTGTTGGTGGTCGATGGTGGCGGTTCCCTGCGTCGTGCGCTGCTGGGCGACATGATCGCCGAGAAAGCCGCTAAAAACGGTTGGGAAGGGTTGGTGATCTACGGGTGCATCCGCGACGTCGATGTCATCGCGCAGACTGATCTGGGCGTTCAGGCCCTGGCCAGTCACCCGATGAAAACCGACAAGCGTGGCATTGGCGATCTCAACGTTGTGGTGACGTTTGCCGGTGTGACGTTCCGTCCAGGCGAATACATTTATGCGGACAATAATGGCGTGATCATCTCGCCAAGCCCGCTGAAGATGCCTGAATAAGCGTTGCACCAACCGAAGGGGTGAGGATGTTCGAGGAAGAAAACGCGCAGTGGGGGCTGGTGCATGCCCTGGTGCTGGATGGTAAAGGCGGCGCGCGTTCGATAGCCCGGACTGAACTCGATGACTTGCAGCTTCAGGCCCATGAAAGCCTGTGGCTGCACTGGGATCGCAGTCACCCGCAAACCCAGACCTGGCTGCGCAAATCCAGCGGTCTGAGCGAATTCAGCTGTGATCTGCTGCTGGAAGAAAACACCCGTCCGCGTCTTCTACAGCTTTCCGACAGCGAACTGCTGCTATTTTTGCGTGGGGTCAACCTCAACCCCGGGGCAGAGCCGGAAGACATGGTCTCGGTGCGGATCTTCGCCTCGGCACAGCGGGTTATTTCCCTGCGCCTGCGTCCATTGCGCGCCACCGACGAGTTGCTGGTGCAGCTCGCGGAAGGCAAGGGGCCGAAGACTGCCTCCGAACTCATCCTTTATATGGCCCAGTACCTCACCAACAAAGTGCAGGATCTGGTCAGTTGCCTCTCGGAAGTGGTCGATGAGGAAGAAGAAAAACTGGATGCCGACGAACGGTATTCACCCGAGCATGACTCCATTTTGCAGATCCGTCGCAGGGCTGCTGCGCTGAAACGTTTCCTGGCACCGCAGCGGGATATTTTCGGACAACTGACCCGGATAAAACTACCCTGGTTTGTCGAAGATGACGGCGACTACTGGAACGAATTGAACAACAGCCTGACCCGCTATCTCGAAGAGCTGGAATTGACCCGGGAGCGGGTGGGGCTGGTCCTCGAGGCCGAGGACAGACGTTTGAGCGTGCGTATGAATCGCACGATGTACCGCTTCGGGATCATCACCGGAATCTTTTTGCCGATGAGTTTTCTGACCGGTCTTTTGGGTATCAACGTCGGCGGTATTCCGTTCTCTGCCAGCCCGTATGGCTTCCTGATTGCCTGCCTGATGATGATCTCGGTGGCACTGGGGCAGTGGTGGTTATTCCGACGTTTGCGCTGGGTATGACGATGCGCCATGTGACCCGGGTAAATTTGACCGCGTCTTTCACAGACATCACGAGAGGTGCGTATGCACGATCCGTTTGAACAGTCTTTGCGTGACATGCTGAACGCTTCGCCGTCTACCCGCGACGACGATGCGTGTCTTGGGCGCGTCCTGAAAACCGCCAACCGCCAGGTCGGCGCCGGTGATCTGTTCAGCCTGCTGGGCCGCTGGTTGCCCGCGCTGATGATCGCCTTGAACAACGGATCGGCTCACGTCTCGCCGGTTTCCCGTCACCGTAAACCTACCGTTCGCACTGCTGATAAGGCTGATTGAATATGGAACTTGATCTCTGGACTCAGAGCCTCGTCACTGCAATGACTGCGTTATGGACCAAGGTTGCGAATTTCATTCCGAACCTGTTCGGCGCACTGGTCGTGCTGCTGTTGGGTTTCGTCGTGGCGAAACTTTTGGATACTTTGCTGTCCAAGTTGCTCGCCAAGCTCGGTCTCGACCGCTTGATGGGCGGCACCGGTCTGACAAAATTGCTGTCCCGGGCCGGCCTTCAAGTGCCGATTTCGACGCTGATAGGCAAAATTGTCTATTGGTTCGTTTTGCTGATTTTTCTGGTTTCTGCAGCAGAATCGCTTGGACTTGAGCGAGTTTCGGCTACGCTGGACATGCTTGCGCTGTATTTGCCGAAAGTGTTTGGCGCCGCGCTGGTGCTGCTGGTAGGTGTTTTGCTGGCACAACTGGCCAATGGGCTGGTGCGAGGTGCGGCAGAGGGCGTAGGGCTGGATTACGCCGCCGGGCTGGGGCGAATTGCCCAGGGCCTGGTGATTATCATCAGTATTTCGGTCGCAATCAGCCAGTTGGAGGTCAAGACTGACCTGCTCAACCATGTGATTGTGATTGTTTTGATTACCGTTGGTCTGGCGGTAGCGCTGGCCATGGGGTTGGGAAGCCGGGAAATTGCCGGTCAGATTCTTGCGGGAATCTATGTGCGTGAGTTGTATCAGGTTGGGCAACAAGTGCGTGTTGGCGAGGTCGAAGGTCAGATCGAAGAGATCGGCACGGTTAAGACCACATTGCTGACCGATGAGGGTGAGCTAGTCTCTCTCTCTAATCGGATTCTCCTGGAGCAGCATGTGAGTAGCCGCTAACCCGGCAAACCCTGCTAATGTATGCCGCCGCAAAATGCCCTGAAGGGCTGCGGCGGACATTGACCTGACTGTCGGCCAGACTTGTTTTGAATAAAGCTCAATCGCTCTCCACGCGCTACGACCCCCGCGAGCTCTCTGATGAGGAGTTGGTCGCGCGCTCGCATACCGAGCTGTTTCACGTAACGCGCGCCTATGAAGAATTGATGCGCCGTTACCAACGAACATTATTTAACGTTTGTGCACGATATCTTGGGAACGATCGCGATGCAGACGATGTCTGTCAGGAAGTGATGTTGAAGGTGTTGTATGGCTTGAAGAACTTCGAAGGTAAATCGAAGTTCAAGACATGGCTATATAGCATCACGTACAACGAGTGCATCACACAGTATCGGAAAGAACGGCGAAAGCGTCGCTTGATGGACGCATTGAGTCTGGACCCCCTCGAGGAAGCGTCTGAAGAAAAGGCGCCGAAACCCGAGGAGAAGGGCGGGCTTGATCGCTGGCTAGTGTATGTGAACCCGATTGACCGTGAAATTCTGGTGCTACGATTTGTCGCAGAGCTAGAGTTTCAGGAGATCGCAGACATCATGCACATGGGTTTGAGTGCGACAAAAATGCGTTACAAACGCGCTCTAGACAAATTGCGTGAGAAATTTGCAGGCATTGCTGAAACTTAGTTCGGCGCAAATATCTCTTACGTGTAGGCAAGTTCTGATAGACTTGCCGCCGAGTTGTCCCCCGGTTTGCGGGACTGCTTCACAATCACCAGATGGGGATTTAACGGATGAAACTGAAAAACACCTTGGGCTTGGCCATTGGTTCTCTTATTGCGGCCACTTCGTTCGGCGCATTGGCACAAGGCCAAGGCGCAGTTGAAATCGAAGGCTTTGCAAAGAAAGAGTATTACGATAGCCAGCGCGATTTCAAAAACGACGGCAACCTGTTCGGTGGTTCGGTTGGTTACTTCCTGACCGACGACGTTGAACTGCGTCTGGGCTACGACGAAGTGCACAACGTTCGTAGCGAGTCGGGCAAGAACATCAAGGGCTCCAACACTGCCCTGGACGCTCTGTACCACTTCAACAACCCAGGCGACATGCTGCGTCCGTACGTTTCGGCCGGCTTCTCCGATCAGAGCATCGGTCAGAACGATCGCGGTGGTCGTAACGGTTCCACCTTCGCCAACGTTGGCGGCGGTGCCAAGCTGTACTTCACTGACAATTTCTACGCCCGTGCCGGCGTTGAAGCTCAGTACAACATCGACCAAGGTGACACCGAGTGGGCTCCAAGCGTCGGTATCGGTGTGAACTTCGGTGGCGGCTCCAAGCCTGCAGCTGCTCCAGTTCCAGCACCAGCTGAAGTCTGCTCCGACAGCGACAACGATGGCGTTTGCGACAACGTTGACAAGTGCCCGGACACCCCAGCCAACGTAACTGTTGACGCTGATGGCTGCCCAGCAGTTGCCGAAGTCGTTCGTGTTGAGCTGGACGTTAAGTTCGATTTCGACAAATCTGTTGTTAAAACCAACAGCTACGGCGACATCAAGAACCTGGCTGACTTCATGAAGCAGTACCCATCCACCACCACTACTGTTGAAGGTCACACTGACAACGTCGGTCCTGACGCTTACAACCAGAAACTGTCCGAGCGTCGTGCAAACGCCGTTAAGCAAGTTCTGACCAACCAGTACGGTGTTGAATCGTCCCGCGTTCAGTCTGTTGGCTACGGCGAATCCCGCCCAGTTGCTGACAACAAAACTGACGCTGGCCGCGCTGTAAACCGTCGCGTAGAAGCGCAGGTTGAAGCTCAAGCTAAGTAATTAGCCCGCAGCTCTGAGAAAAGCCCGGCTTAGGCCGGGCTTTTCTTTGCCTGCGATTTGGGTTTTCGAATCACCGGCCCCCTGTAGGAGCCGGCTTGCCGGCGATGGTCGTCAACGATGACGCTTTAAGCCTGACACCCTGCGGCGATCTCAGGTTCTTCGCCAGCGAGCTGGCTCCTACAGGTTTCGGGGTGTGCCGCTACAACACCGATCACCAGAATCGCCGGGCTTTTCAGCTCAAAGGCGCAGGCATCTTCCTCCATCGCTGTCAGATCGCTCCGACATTCCCGTTGATGTGGCAGGGAAGCGTTTTCAATCATCGCCACCGGCGTATCCGCCGCCATCCCTCCGGCCAGCAATTGCTCGCGAATTTCACTGAGCTTCGCCACGCCCATGTACACCACCAGCGTTGTGCCACTTTGCGCCAGGGCTTGCCAATTCAGGCTGCTGCCATCCTGAGTGTGGGCGGTGACCAGCGTCACGCCGCGCGCAACGCCCCGCAGGGTCAATGGAATATCGCATTGCGTCGCACCGGCCAGCCCGGCGGTGATGCCATTGACCAGCTCCACGTCGACCCCGCGTTCGCGCAGCCACTGCGCTTCTTCACCGCCCCGCCCAAAAATGCATGGATCGCCACCCTTGAGCCGCACCACGCATTTGCCGTGGCGGGCATAACGCAGCATCAATCGATGAATGAACGCCTGAGGTGTGGAGCGACAACCACCGCGCTTGCCCACCGGAATGATCCGCGCCTGCGGGCAATGTTCCAGCACGGCACCGTTCACCAGGTCGTCGATCAGCACCACATCCGCTTCGCTCAACGCCCTGACGGCTTTGAGGGTCAGCAATTCCGGGTCACCAGGACCCGCACCCACCAGCCAGACTTTTGCGTTCATAGTGTTTTCCTCACGAGATGACGGCGATCGGCTGCGCCGTGGCGGCCAGCAAACGCTTGATTTCCGGGACGCACGAGCCGCATTGCGTGCCGCAGCCCAATTCCTGTTTCAACCCCTGCAAATCCAGGCCCCGACGGATACCGGCACAGACCGCGCCTTGGCTGACGTTTTTGCAGTTGCACAAGGTTTTAGTGCCGGCAACCGATGTGGCGGCGTTGCCCGGTGGTGCGCTCAGCGGTGCAAGCAGCCAGCGCCGTAGTTGTTCATCGGCGCGACCTTCTTGCCAAAGGTCCTGCAGCCAGTGCTGTGCGAGGGTTTCACCGGCCAGGCGAATCGCGGTGATCCGGCCATGCTCGATCCGCACCCGTTTGCCGATGGCGCGCCGTGGGTCGTCGTACGCCAGGACCGGCCCTTCATTGAGCCCAAGGCAGTGGTCGATTTCGCATAACAATTGCGGATCTGGCGCTGTGGCGCTGGCAGCGCGTATGAGCAGCGCAGGGCGCTCACGACCAGTGAGGCTGAGGCTAACGTAGGAAAACGCCTCGCAGAGTGGTCGTAGCGTCTCAAAATGCTGTTGAACATCGCCCTCAATCAGTACGAAAAGGTTCCAGGGCAAATGCACGGGGTCGATTCGTACGCCGCTGTGTTTGAGTTCCGGTTGTTTCGACAACGGATCGAATGCCGGTTGGGTGAGCGCATTGACCCCGCCCTTCAGGAACCGGTCGCCCCAGTGCATCGGCAGAAACGCCTGGCCCGGACGCACGCTGTCATCGCTGCCGACGGCGACAATCACCGCGCCGCGACGGCTTTTCAAACTGACCAGTTCTCCCGGTTGCAGCCCATGGCGATGCAATTCATCCGGGTGCAGGCTCAGCACGGCTTCGCTGACATGACCGAACAACTGCGCGGCAGTGCCGGTGCGGCTCATGCCGTGCCATTGATCGCGCAGGCGGCCGGTGATCAGGGTCAGCGGGAATTGCCCATCGCGTTGTTCCTTGGCGGCAAGGTACGGATCGGCCACGAACCGGGCACGCCCGTTGGCGGTCGGGAAAATTCCGTCCCGATACAGTCGGGCTGTACCTTCACGGGCGCCGGCGGGAAACGGCCATTGCTGTGGACCGAGACGATCAATCAGCTCATGACTGATACCGGACAAATCCAGGTCCCGGTCGCGCGTCAGGAGTTTGTACTCATCGAAGACCTGCGCCGGGGTGTCGAACGCAAACAGACTGGGTTGTCCGGGACGCAGGTATTTTTCCAGGCGCTGTGCGAAATCCACTGTAATTGCCCAGTCGGAACGCGTTTCTCCGGGGGCGACAATCGCCCGGCGAACGTGGGAAATCCGCCGTTCGGAGTTGGTCACCGTGCCGTCTTTTTCGCCCCAACTGGCAGCAGGCAGCAGCAAGTCGGCGAACGCGGCGGTTTCAGTGGTGCGAAAGGCTTCCTGCAACACCACGAACGGGCAGGCTTGCAGGGCCTCGCGCACGGCGCTCTGGTCCGGCATCGATTGCGCGGGGTTGGTGCAGGCGATCCACAGGGCTTTGATGGTTCCGTTACGAACCTGCTCAAACAATTCGATCGCGGTGAGCCCGGTGTTTGCCGGCAGTTGATCCACGCCCCAGTAGGCTGCGACTTCTGCGCGATGCTCGGCATTGGCCGCTTCGCGATGGCCTGGCAGCAGGTTCGACAGGCTGCCGGTTTCGCGGCCACCCATGGCATTCGGCTGACCGGTCAGGGAGAAAGGTCCTGCGCCGGGACGGCCGATTTGTCCGGTGGCCAGGTGCAGGTTGATCAGCGCACTGTTTTTCGCACTGCCGGCGGTGGACTGGTTCAGTCCCATGCACCACAGCGACAGAAAGCTTGGCGAGGTGCCGACCCACTCGGCGCATTGCTGCAGTTGCTCAACGCTGATCCCGCACAGCTGCGAGACCATTGGAGGCGTGTAGTCGCGCACCAGGTTTTTCAGTTCAGCCAGGCCTTCGGTGTGGGTCTCGATGAAGTCGCGGTCGATCCAGCCTTCCCACAGCAGCAGGTACAAAATCCCATGGAACAAGGCGACATCGGTGCCGGGAAGAATCGCCAGATGTAGGTCAGCCAAGTCGCAGGTATCCGTACGACGAGGGTCGATGACGATGACTTTCATCTGTGGTCGGCGGGATTTGGCCTCTTCCAGGCGACGAAACAGGACCGGGTGGGCGTAGGCCATGTTACTGCCGACGATCATCACGCAGTCGCTTGTCTCAAGGTCTTCGTAACTGCATGGCGGTGCGTCGGCACCGAGGCTGCGCTTGTAGCCGACCACTGCCGATGACATGCACAGGCGCGAATTGCTGTCGATGTTGTTGGTGCCGACCAACGCTCGCGCCAGTTTGTTGAAACTGTAGTAGTCCTCGGTCAGTAACTGCCCGGAGATGTAAAACGCCACGCTGTCCGGACCATGTTCGGCGATGGTTTCGGCGAACACGCTGGCGGCGTGATCGAGGGCGGTGTCCCAGTCGGTGCGGCTGCGGGCCAGGCCTTTGCCCAGGCGCAGTTCCGGGTACAGCGCTCGGGCCGCGAGGTCGCCGGTCAAGTGCAGGGTCGAGCCCTTGCTGCACAGCTTGCCGAAGTTGGCCGGGTGGGCCGGATCGCCGCTGACGCCGAGGATGCGCTCGCCGTCATGCTCGATCAGCACGCCGCAGCCGACCCCGCAGTAGCAACAGGTGGAGGCGGTGATCTGGCTGTTCATCAGCTGGCTTCCCGCATGGTTTCACCAAACATCAGGTGATTGCGGATTTCGTCGATATTCCGGTTCTCGCGAATCTGCCGGAAATACCAACCGCCATCGGCCGTGTCGCCGTACAGGCAGGCCCCGACCAGCACGTCATCCTTGATCACCAGTTTTTTGTAGATCCCGCCGATAGGGTCGGAAAGGGTGATGGTTTCGGTGCCTTCGCCGCCCATGAAATCGCCGGCGGAGAACAGGTCGATGCCGGTGACTTTCAATTTGGTCGAGGTCACCGAGCCTTTGTAGCTGGCGAAGCCAAGCTGTGCGAGATGGTTGGCGCAGACCTTTGCCTGTTCGAACAGCGGCGCCACCAGGCCGTAGGCGATGCCGCGATGGCTGGCGCATTCGCCGATGGCGTAAACCCGTGGGTCGTAGGTTTGCAGGGTGTCGTTGACCAGAATCCCACGGTTGCACGGGAGGCCGGAGCGCTCCGCGAGTTCGGTCGCGGGGCGGATGCCGGCGGCCATCACCACCAGGTCGGCGGGGATGCGGTCGCCGTTCTTGAACTCGACCGAGCCGACCCGGCCATTGCCGGCATCGTGCAAGGCCTGGGTTTGCTCGCACAGGCGAAAGTGCAGGCCACGGTCCTCAAGCGCGGTTTGCAGCAAGCGGCCGCTGACGCTGTCCAGTTGCCGCTCCAGCAACCATTCGCCGTTGTGCACCACGGTGACGTGCATGCCGCGCAGCATCAGGCCATTGGCCGCTTCCAGACCGAGCAGGCCGCCACCGATGACCACCGCGTGCTTGTGGGTTTTTGCGGTGTTGATCATGGCTTGGGTGTCGGCGATGTCGCGGTAGCCGATCACGCCGTGCAACGTGTTGCCCGGGATCGGCAGGATGAACGGGGTCGAGCCGGTGGCAATCAGCAGGCGGTCGTATTCGGCCTCGGTGCCGTCGTCGGCGATGACCCGACGTTTGATCCGGTCGATTTCTACGACTCTGCGGTTGAGCAGCAACTTGATGTTGTTGTCCAGGTACCAGTCCAGGTCGTTGAGCGCGATCTCTTCGAAGGTTTGCTCGCCGGCCAGTACCGGCGACAGCAGGATGCGGTTGTAGTTGGTATGGGGTTCGGCACCGAAGACCGTGATGTCGTACAGCTCGTTGCTCAGCTTGAGCAGCTCTTCCAGGGTGCGAACCCCGGCCATGCCGTTGCCGATCATCACCAGTTTTAGTTTTTTCATCAGGTTCTCCGGGGAGCTCGGCCCCGCCTCGACAGGGCGTTCAGGTCGTGCTCGACAAATTTTGCGCAAACAAAAAAAGGCGTCCCGCTAGTTGCCTAGCGAGGACGCCTTTGTCCTGGTCCCGTTCTCTCGGGAAGCGCATCCTTCGTCGTTGAAGGCTGGGCTTTATGTCTGTTGAGAGAGGTAATGCAGTGGTTGTGCCAAGTTGACCTACACCCGGTTTTGTTGGCTCGGAGTGCTTAATCAAAGGGGGCTTCTGCACCGAATCGAAGCGTGGTGCCCGCTAATGGAGCGGGTTGCTGATGGATTTGTGTTGGCTGTCAGTCCGCCTTCGCGAGCAAGCTCGGCTCCTACAGGTCGATCAACCCGCAACCTGTAGGAGCGAAGCTTGCTCGCGAAAGGCGCGACTCGGTCTAGCCGCGAAACAGCAAAACCAGCAGCACCACATTCACCAGCAGCGCCACCAACGCCAACGTCCGCCAGACCTTCACTGGCTCGCGCTCCAGCAGCGGCCGGGGCCGTACGCTCAAACTGCGTCGTTCACCCTGTTCCAGCACCAATAACCATTCTTCCGCAGTTTCGAATCGCTCCGCCGGGTCCGCTGCCACCGCGCGCTCCAGGCTTTGTGCGATCCACTCGGGCAGGTCCGGGCGGTAGCGACTGGCGCTGACCGGTACACCAAACCGTGGACGCTGGAACGCTTCGATTTCGCCGTAGGGATAATGCCCGGTGAGCAGGAAATACAAGGTCACGCCGGCCGCATACAGATCCTGTTGCGGGCTCGGCGCGTCACCGCGAAAAGCTTCCGGCGCAATGTAGCTGGGTGTTCCGGGCAGGGTCGATGCCTGATCTTCAGACAGGCCAGGGCAGTAGGCCAGGCCGAAATCCAGCAACCGCAGCTCGCCGTCATCCCCCAGCAGCAGATTCTCCGGTTTGATGTCGCGATGCAGAATCTGCCGTCGATGCAACATACCGACCGCACGCAGCAAACGTTCCGCCAGATCCTGCCATTGGGCCAGCGGCAGCGTTGTGGTTCGCTCAGCCAGTTGCGCCAAAGTCGAGCCGGAATATTCACGCATCACGTAGTACAAATGCTGACGCTGACTGGCGGCATGGACTTCAGGGAAATGCCGGCCAGCCACGCGCTTGAGAAACCATTCCTCCGACAGCAAGGCTTGCCCGGCCAGGTGATCGTCGCGCAACGCGCCGGGCAGGGTTTTCAGCAGCCAGGGTTGTTGCTGAGCGTCGCGCACCCGATAGAGCAGCGACTGCTGGCTTTGGCCGAGTATTCCTTCGACGTGCCAGCCCTCAAACGTCTGGCCCGGTTTCAGCGCTGGCGGCAGTGGCCATTGCTGCACATGAATCAACGCATCGCCGATGCTCGTTTCACCGAGGGCATCAACCCGCACCAATAACGCGCTGGCGTTGTCCTGACTGCCCGCCAGATGCGCCGCATTCACCAGGGTTTGCGCGGCGCTGTGCAGATCCGGTTGATCGCGCAGGATCGCCGCGATCGCGGTGTCGCCCAGCACAGCCCAGATGCCGTCGCTGAGCAGCACGAAATGCTCATTCAGCCGCAGTTCGCCATCGAGAAAATCCAGCACCAGATGCTGATCGAGGCCGAGCGCCCGTTTGAGCACATGCTGCATGCCCGGTTGATCCCAGACGTGGTCCTCCGTGACCCGCTGCAATTGATCGGCGTGCCAGCGATAAACCCTGCAGTCCCCGACATGCGCCAAGGTAAAACGCCTGCCGCGCACGACCAGGGCACTGACCGTGGTCAACAGCGGTTGCCCACCGCCATTGGCCTGCAACCAGCGATTTTGCGCCAGCAGCAAACGATCCAGTGCCTGGGCGACACCCCAGGTTTCCGGGGTGGCGTAGTAGTCCAGTGCCAGCGCCTGCAAGGTCGAACGTGCCGCGAGGCCGCCATCGGCGCACTGGCTGACGCCGTCGGCGATGGCGAACAGGTAGCCCTTGCTCGCCGCCAGTGCCGGGGCCGGCGTCACCAGGCGCAGGGCGTCCTGGTTCTCCTCGCGCGGACCGATGGCGCTGGCTTCGGCAAAACTCAGTTGCAGGCTCATTCAGCCCTCACACCCGCGCAGCAGTGACGGCCGCCGAACCCCAAGTGGTTCTCCAGCGACGCTTCACACCGTGCAGACCGAACCAGGCGAGGACGCCGAGGCTGGCGAACAACCACAGCGCCAGTTGATAACTGCCGGTGCTTTGCTTGATCGCGCCCATGCCTGCCGCGAGGGCGAAGCCGCCGATGCCACCGGCCATGCCGATCAAACCGGTCATCACACCGATTTCGCGACGAAAACGTTGCGGGACCAATTGGAAAACAGCGCCGTTACCGGCACCCAGGCCGAGCATCGTGCAGACGAAAAGTGCCAGCGCCGCGTAGGAACTCGGCAAGTTGAAACCCACCGCCGCAATGCAGATCGCCGCCACCGTGTACATCGCCAGCAATGTGCGGATCCCGCCGAAGCGGTCGGCCAGTGCGCCGCCCAGAGGACGCATCAAACTGCCGCCAAACACGCAGGCCGCCGTGTAGTAACCGGCAGTCACCGGGCTCAGGCCGTATTGGTCGTTGAAGTAGCCGGGCAGGGCGCTGGCCAGGCCGATGAAGCCGCCAAAGGTCACGCTGTAGAAAAACATGAACCACCAGCTGTCGCGGTCGCCCAAGGCTTTGAAGTAGTCGGACACCGACTTGGCTTTCGGCCGCTCAGGGGCGTTTTTGGCCAGCCAGGCGAAGACGATGATGGTCAGGATCAGCGGGATCAGCGCGAAGCCGAACACGTTGCTCCAACCGAACGCGGCGGCCAGCACCGGAGCGATCAGCGCGGCCAGCACCGTGCCCGAGTTACCGGCCCCGGCGATGCCCATGGCCTTGCCTTGATGCTGCGGCGGATACCACTGCGACGCCAGCGGCAGGGCCACGGCGAACGACGCGCCCGCCATGCCGAGGAACAGGCCCAGCAGCAGCGCTTGTTCGTAACTTTGAATGCCGTGCTTCCACGCGACGAACAGGGCGCAGATGACGATCACCTGGCCGATCAGCCCGGCGGTTTTTGGCGACAGGCGATCGGCCAGCATGCCCATGATAAAGCGCAGTACGGCCCCGGCCAGAATCGGCGTGGCCACCACCAGCCCGCGTTGTTGGGTGGTCAGGTGCAGGTCGGCGGCAATCTGCACCGCCAGAGGGCCGAGCAGGTACCAGACCATGAAACTCAGGTCGAAATAGAGGAAGGCCGCGAACAGGGTCGGGGTATGGCCGGATTTCCAGAAGCTTGAATTCATCGCGCACCTCAGCTGTGAGTCGTCTCGAGAAGGAGTCATGAGCTTGCAGGTGGGGGGCCGCAACGGCCGCACCACCGGCCCCGGTCTGTGGGGCCAAAACAAAAAAACGCCGCCACCCGATTCGCCATGGGCAAATGAGGTGAGCGACGTCTTTGTCGTAGGTGGGGCAACCGCCGTTGGTTACCTGTAGTGATTGCTTAGCGAGATTTGTGCCAACAGTCCGAGATCGAGTCGACCCTTTCGCGGGCAAGCCTCGCTCCTACAGTTCGAACGCAATTCCTCTGTAGGAGCGAGGCTTGCCCGCGAAGGCGTCCTTCAGCCGAGCAGCTCACTCATCGCAATGATCTGCTCCGCCACCTGAATCAGCTTCTGCTGCCGGCTCATGGCCTGGCGGCGCATCAGCGTGTAGGCCTCTTCTTCGTTGCAGTCCTTCATCTTCATCAGCAGCCCCTTGGCCAGCTCGATGCGCTTGCGCTCGGCCAGTTGCTGGTCGCGGGCGTGCAGTTGCGCGCGCAGGGCCTGGTCGCTTTCGAAGCGTGCCATGGCCACGTCGAGAATCGGCTGCAAGCGTTGTGCGTGGATGCCTTCGACGATGTAGGCGCTGACCCCGGACTTGATCGCCTGACGCATCACGTCGGGGTCATGTTCGTCGGTAAACATCACAATCGGCCGTGGCTGGTCTCGACTCACCAGCACCACTTGCTCCATCACATCGCGGCTCGGTGACTCGGTATCGATCAAAATCACATCCGGACGCACCGTTTCGACGCGCGCGGGCAGGTCGATGGTCAGGCCGGACTCGTCGATGACCTCGAATCCGGCTTCGGTCAGGGCGGCCTTCAAGCGGCCGACTTTCTTCGCGGTGTCGTTGATCAGCAGGATACGCAGCATGTTCGTAGTCTCCTGTCAGCGGCTGGCGAGTAGGGGCGAGCTGTCGCTCATGGCGTGCAGTTTGAAGCTGCGGGCATATCCGGCCGGGTCCGAGCCGTCCCAGATTTTGCCGTCGATCAACTGGCTGCTGCGCATTTCCCTGGCCGAAGAATCGACATCGACCGCGCTGGCTGCCTCTCGATACAAGTCTAGTTGCTGGACCTGACGGGCCACGGCGAGGTAGTCCGGGTCGTCGCGCAGCAAACCCCAGCGACGGAACTGGGTCATGAACCACATGCCGTCGGACAGGTAAGGCTGATTGACCTCGCCAGCGCCATGGAAGCGCAGCGCGTGCAGGTCTTGCCAGCGGTTGCCGAGGCCGTCGGCGTAGTCGCCGAGCAGGCGCGGTTCGATGCAGTCGAGCGGCGCGTCCAGGTATTGGGGGGCGCTCAGCAACTGCGCGGTGCTGCGGCGGTTCTCGACGCTTTCTTCAATGAAGCGGCTGGCCTCCAGAATCGCCTTCACCAGCGCCCGGGCGGTGTTGGGGTATTGCTCGACGAAGGCGCGGGTGCAGCCGAGGACTTTTTCCGGATGATCGGGCCAGATGGTCTGGGTCGTTGCCATGGTGAAGCCGAGATTGTGTTTCACGGCGCTGGCGGACCACGGTTCACCGACGCAGAAACCGTCGATTCGCCCGGCTTGCAGGTGCGCGACCATTTGCGGCGGCGGCACCACCACACTGTCGACGTCATGCAGCGGATGAATGCCCTGGCTCGCCAGCCAGTAGTACAGCCACATGGCGTGGGTGCCGGTCGGAAAAGTCTGGGCGAAGGTGAGTTTTGGGCGAGTTTGGTGCACGTGGCGGTCCAGTGCTTCAGGACCGGTCACGCCCAACGCCTGCAAACCGTGGGAAAGGTTGATGCTCTGGCCGTTCTGGTTCAGGCCCATGAGCACCGCCATCTCGGTCGGCGCCACGCCGCCGATGCCCAGGTGCACGGCATAGATCAAACCGTACAGGCTGTGGGCGGCATCGAGTTCGCCGCTGACCAGTTTGTCCCGCAGGTTGGCCCAGGAAGACTGGCGCTTGAGGTTCAAGGTCAGGCCGTAGGGCTGGGCGAAGCCCTGAGTGGCGGCGACCACCACCGAGGCGCAATCGCTCAAGGCCATGAAACCGAGGTTGATGTCGGTCTTTTCCGGGGCATCGCTGCCGTTGACCCAGGCCAGTGGGCCCGCTGTGGTTTCATTCATGGCAAAACACCTTCCAAAAAAAACGTCGTCCCAGGCCTTCGCGCAAGCAAAGCCGGGTGACGACGCCATTGTCCTTCCACTCATCCCGTCGTTGGCATGAGTGCTGATGCCTGTGTTGGTGCAAGGCATATGCCATCGCTTGCTGATTTTGTCGCGCGCCTCGCTTGCAACCCCGATGCCCGGCTATAATCGCCGCCTCATTTCGCCGCCATTCGAGTCAACGCCGCCCATGTACACCCTGGCCCGTCAGCTGTTGTTCAAACTTTCCCCGGAAACCTCCCACGATCTGTCCCTGGACCTGATCGGCGCGGGCGGGCGTTTGGGCCTCAACGGCTTGCTGTGCAAGGCGCCGGCAAAAATGCCGGTGAGCGTCATGGGCCTGGACTTCCCGAACCCGGTGGGTCTGGCGGCAGGTCTGGACAAGAACGGCGCAGCCATCGACGGTTTTGCCCAGTTGGGTTTTGGTTTTGTCGAAATCGGCACCATCACGCCGCGTCCACAGCCGGGCAATCCGAAACCACGGATTTTCCGTTTGCCGGAAGCTGAAGCGATCATCAACCGCATGGGCTTCAACAACCTCGGCGTCGATCACCTGCTGGCCCGCGTAGCTGCGGCCAAGTACAAGGGCGTGCTGGGCATCAACATCGGCAAGAACTTCGATACCCCGGTCGAGCGTGCGGTCGACGATTACCTGATCTGCCTGGACAAGGTCTACGCCCACGCCAGCTATGTGACGGTCAACGTCAGCTCGCCGAACACCCCGGGCCTGCGCAGCCTGCAGTTCGGTGATTCGCTCAAGCAATTGCTGGCTGACCTGGCGACTCGTCGTGCCGAGCTGGCGTTGCGTCACGGCAAGCATGTTCCGTTGGCGATCAAGATCGCACCGGACATGACCGACGAAGAAACCGCGCAAGTCGCTCAAGCGCTGATCGAAACCGGGATGGACGCGGTGATCGCCACCAACACCACCCTGAGCCGCGTTGGCGTCGAAGGCATGGAATACGGTGACGAGGCGGGCGGTCTGTCCGGGGCGCCGGTTCGTGACAAGAGCACCCACACCGTGAAGGTGCTGGCGGCCGAGTTGGCGGGTCGTTTGCCGATCATCGCCGTGGGCGGCATCACCGAAGGCAAGCATGCCGCCGAGAAAATCGCGGCGGGTGCGAGCCTGGTGCAGCTCTATTCCGGTTTCATCTACAAAGGCCCGGCGCTGATTCGCGAGTCCGTGGACGCCATCGCCGCCCTGCGCTAAACCCCGTATCTGTAGGAGCCGGCTTGCCGGCGATAGCGTCCTCAAGATCGCCATCGCCGGCAAGCCGTGCTCCTACAGGGACTTTGGCGTCCTCGAGATCGCTTTCGCAGCATTGCATAACCCTTGTAGGAGCCGGCTTGCCGGCGATGGCGGTGGGTCAGCGACACATGTATCGCCTGATAGGACGC
>NZ_JAGYFX010000065.1:0-34323 GCF_019946615.1 Pseudomonas sp. BF-R-01 | reverse complement strand
ACATTAATGTTTGCTGACATTCCGCCATCGCGAGCAGGCTCGCTCCCACAGGTTTTTCAATTTGCCTGACAGCTATCAGGCGTTCCCGGCCAGCTTCATCCGCGCAGCCTGAGTGAAGTCGAGCATCCGCTTCAACGGGCGAATCGCCTGAGGGATCAACGCCGGATCGACAAAGATCTCGTTCGCCCCTTCTTTCAAGGCCTTCAGCGTGCGCTCAAGCGTATTCATCGCCATCCACGGGCAGTGCGCGCAACTGCGGCACGCCGCGCCGTTACCCGCTGTTGGCGCCTCGATGAACACCTTGTCCGGGCACAACTGCTGCATCTTGTAGAAGATGCCACGGTCGGTGGCAACGATAAGCGTCTTGTTCGGCAGGCTCTGCGCCGCTGCGATCAACTGACTGGTGGAACCGACAGCGTCCGCCAGCTCGATCACCGACGTCGGTGATTCCGGGTGCACCAGAATCGCCGCGTCCGGATACAGCGCTTTCATGTCTTCGAGCTGCTTGGACTTGAACTCTTCATGAACGATGCAGGCCCCGTCCCACAGCAACATGTCCGCACCGGTCTGGCGCTGAATGTAGGTGCCCAGGTGCTTGTCCGGACCCCAGATGATCGTTTCGCCGTTATCCATCAGGCTTTCAACGATCTCCAGCGCACAACTTGAGGTCACAACCCAGTCCGCCCGGGCCTTGACCGCTGCCGAGGTGTTGGCATACACCACCACGGTACGTTCCGGGTGCTGATCGCAGAACGCCGAGAACTCGTCCACCGGGCAACCCAGGTCCAGCGAACAGGTCGCTTCCAGGGTCGGCATCAGCACACGTTTTTCAGGGTTGAGGATTTTGGCGGTTTCGCCCATGAATTTCACACCGGCGACCACAACGGTCTTGGCCGGGTGAGCATTGCCGAAACGGGCCATCTCCAGCGAGTCGGAGACACAGCCACCGGTTTCTTCAGCCAGGGCTTGAATAACCGGATCACAATAGAAGTGTGCAACCAGCACCGCGTCCTGAGCCTTGAGCTCGGCAGCAATGGCAGCGCGATAATAGGCCTCTTCCTCGACCGTCAGCGGCTTGGGCTGCTTGGCGTCGAGGTGGGCTTGAACCAGAAGGCGTTCGGAAATCTGCGTCATGTTCGCAAGACCTGCAAGCGCTTACGCGCGAAAGTCGAGTATACACCCGGCTCCGGACCCTTCAGGGGTACCGCCGGGAAAGTGAGTATTCATCAGGCATGGACAGCGTTGAAGCTGCGCAAGGCTACAGAATATCCCCTGGAGACAAAAGACCATTTCAAGCTGATTCCGATACACAACGCCTTGCCGGTCATGATTCTTGAAGCGAGAAATCTGCCAGTACTAACAGATTGAGTGGTGGCGGACGATTAAAAACCCGGCCACCACCGCTTTTCGGTGCACGAATCAAAATAACTTGATGGTGATCCAGCCGTTATCCTTGAATTGAGCATCTAGCACTTTGACATCCCCATCCATGGGCAGTTTTTTGCAAATCACGTTTGCGGGGAAATCCCTTTGCTTTTCAAGCGGCACATACTTCTGTCCCGAAAACGCTTTGATCGAAGCGTCAAAATAGTCAACTTTCAACGATGAATCGCCTTGTGAACGGCTCTTCAAAGTATCGGCAACTGTTTCCATTCGTTCAAGAACAGCACGACATCCGTTAGCAACCAAAGGAAAGTTGTACTGATAGGAGAATAGTGGCACCGCCATCATCGAAACCGAGTAAGGCAGCTTGGCAGACAAATCACTGTCTTGAATAACGATCGACATCGGATCGTCTGAGGCCGCCTTATATTCTTCAACCGATTTGAACTGCAAACCACGGAAATACGTGTACTCCAGTTCACTGAAGTTGAACCCATAAGCCTTGAACGTAAGATATAAAATAATCGAGGCGACAGCAAAACAAGCAAGCCTCGCACCGTTGATCGCATGACACCTTAGAAAATCAAGAAAAATAATTATTGCCACCCCAGCCACAAGACTGGTGGAGTAATCAATATAATTCTTGTACGACAGCATAACCCCAGAGACAACGTGCACATTACAAACAAGGAACAACGAAAGAGCAATAAAAAACTGGCTATATAGGTGCCAAGTGTCTTTTATCGCGTATCGACGGGAAAGAGCAATCTGAACCAAGAAAAAACCAAGCGCTACAAGGCCGGAAACTGGCAACATCGGCACATGGCTTTTTATATAACCATCCGACATCGCGGAAATAAATGGATCTTTTGACAAAAACAGAAAATCAAAAAACATAAAACCGAAAGACATAGCCAAATAAGACGCCACGCAGGCGATACCTATTCGCAAATAGCTCAGGCTCTTATTAAAGAACCATGAATGCAGCAAGATAGAACCACAGACGAGGAAGTACGCATAAGATACCCCCACATAGAAATATAACAACGGCAACAACACAAACAAACAAAGCAAGCGCCCGGTTTTTAAAAAAGCCGAAACCGCCAACACAACAAAAAAATATGACAACTGTGGCTCCGGCGTTCTCAACGCCGATTGGTAATATTCCCAGCCGTAACCGAATACACCATAATCCCTGGTCAGATGCGCTATAAGCGGATTACCGAAATTAAAAATAATAGGAGAAAACAAAACTATCGCTGCGTATATCAATGCCCGCCCATAGTTGACATTCAACCGACGAAGAATAAATACAAGCAAGAAAAATGTGGCTGGCGTCAAGAGACAATCAAACAGAATATTGATTTCTCCCCCACTCAACCCCAAATTTTGTAGGGTATAAACGATCGCCCCGGATGCCCAATACCCAGGCACTGTCAAAGAACCCAATGCGCCTTGATAGCTTAGATAAGTCTCCTCATCCCAGGCGTTTACATAGATGAAATTGACAGATTCAAAGTAGGCGTAAATCATGGGAAAGGCGTAAGACAAATATGCCAGCACCACAAAAACTATCTTCAGAGCCAAACTGGCCGAAATTCTTTCAGATACCTGCTTTAGCACCGCAAAAAACATAATGTCTAAATCTCTGTTATGAAAACGAACTTCAATATGCCTGTTCCGGAGATATTAACCTCACGCACCATAGGCACGGATGCCACGAATGGCACCCTGTTCGCCATTGAATCTCACTGCAACTCTTCACAAAACACGTAGATTAACTAATAGCCCGCGCCAAGACGTCCACGACTTTATCTTGCTGCTCTGGTGCCAAGCCGACCCAAAGAGGTAGTCGCAATAAAGACTCTGAAAGTGCATCCGTATTGTCCATGGAACCATGAACTCGTCCGTAGCGCAGGCCGCCTGGTGACGAATGAAGAGGAACATAATGGAATACTGCGGATATATCGTTTTGCTTCAACGCTTCCAGGACAGCCTGTCGATCAACACCTGGCGCCAGCAACACGTAGTACATATGCGCATTGTGCTGACAGTCTTCCGGCACAATTGGACGACGCAACAAGCCCTTTTGCTCCAAAGGAGCAAGGGCAGCATGATAGTAGTCCCAGACTGCCAATCGTCGATCGGTGATACTTTTGGCCTCTTCCAGTTGAGCCCAAAGAAATGCGGCAATCAACTCTCCTGGCAAAAATGAAGAACCTACTTCCTGCCAGGTATATTTATCTACCAGCCCACGAAAGAAGCGACTGCGATCAGTGCCTTTCTCACGAATAATTTCAGCGCGCAACGAAAGCTGAGGTTCGTTAACTAAAAGCGCACCGCCCTCACCCGAAATCACATTCTTTGTTTCGTGAAAGCTGAATGCACCGAGATCACCAATACTCCCAAGTGCACGCCCCTTATAGCTGGACATTACACCCTGGGCAGCATCCTCCACTACTTTGAGACCATGCTTACGAGCAATATGCATGATCGTATCCATCTCACAGGACACGCCCGCATAATGAACAGGAACAATAGCTTTGGTCCGGGGAGTAATGGCTGCTTCAATCAGCTTCTCATCCAGATTCAATGTATCTTTACGAATATCCACAAATACAGGGATCGCACCGCGCAGTACAAAGGCATTGGCGGTTGAAACGAACGTATAGGACGGCAAGATCACTTCATCGCCAGGCTGTATATCCAGCAACAATGCAGCCATTTCAAGTGCGGCGGTGCACGAATGAGTGAGGAGCGCAGTATTACAGCCCGTGCTTTGTTCAATCCATTGATGACAACGCTTGGTGAAGGAGCCATCACCCGCCAGCATATTCCCAAACTTGGCTTCTGCGATGTAGTACAGCTCTTTACCCGTCATGTATGGACGATTGAAGAGTATTTTTTCAGTGCTCATGCCTGCTCCGACTGGGTAAGTTTTGGCCTTGGCTCATTAGGTTTTCGGAGTTTCAATGAAAACCACGGTGAGAAAAAGTTGAAACCCTATTGCCTGGACGGCAGAAGGAGAGCCCCGATCCGGGCTTTCATCTCTTTATGTCTCTGCCAATTCCACTTTGTCACAGTATGTCAGATGAGCCTGTCATTCTGAACATCCATGTCGAAAATGGCGCCTGCCATGGCCCTTACGAAGTCACACGCCTACGAAAGCCATACACCTCTGCTCCGTCCGCGCCGTGCACTTTCTTCCAGGCAAAAAAAAATCCGGAAATCCTCACTTTCGTGGGCCTTCCAGACTTTTAAAACTGCTATAAAAATGGTGGGTCGTGTGGGATTCGAACCTACGACCAATTGGTTAAAAGCCAACTGCTCTACCAACTGAGCTAACGACCCGCTGTGTGGTGGCGCGTATAATACTGATTTTTAAGGACTATTCAACACCTAATTTGAAATAAATCAAAAATAAGGTGTTGGATCGCTGATTCCGGCGGCTGCGAAGCCTTCCGCACGCAGTCGGCAGCTGTCGCATTTGCCGCACGCGTAGCCTTTATCGTCCGCCTGATAGCAGGAAACCGTCAGACCGTAATCGACGCCCAGCTTCACGCCCGCCTGGACAATCTGCGCCTTGCTCAGGTTTTGCAGGGGCGCCTGAATGCGGAAGCCATTGCCTTCGACACCGGCCTTGGTCGCCAGATTGGCCATGCGCTCGAAGGACTCGATGAACTCAGGACGGCAATCCGGATAGCCGGAGTAATCGACAGCGTTAACGCCAATGAAGATGTCGCGCGCCCCGAGCACTTCGGCCCAGCCTAGCGCCAGGGACAGAAACACGGTGTTGCGAGCAGGCACGTAAGTCACAGGGATGCCTTCACCTGCCTCTTCCGGCACATCAATGCTGCTGTCGGTCAGTGCCGAGCCACCGATGCCGTTCAGGTTCAAACCGATGACCTTGTGCTCGACCACACCCAAGTCCCGGGCAACACGTTCAGCGGCGTGTAATTCGGCGTGAGACCGCTGACCGTAATCGAAGCTCATCGTGTAGCAGCTGTAGCCTTCAGCGCGAGCCATGGCCACGACCGTCGCCGAGTCGAGACCGCCGGACAGCAGGATGACCGCACGTTTTTCAGCAGTATTCGTTTGTTCAGTCATATCAGCGCCCCGGCTCGTCATTCCAAAGATATTTATGCAGCTGCAGTTGCAGACGTACTGGCAGGTTGTCCGCCACCACCCAGTCAGCCAGATCCCGAGCATTCAGGTCATGGTGGCTTGGCGAGAACAGCACTTCACCGGCTCGGCGATCCAGACCGTACTGAATCAGCTTCGACACGGCCCAGTCGTAGTCTTCCCGCGAGCAGATGACAAACTTCACCTGGTCGTTGGGGGTGAGCAGCTCGATGTTCTCATAGCGGTTGCGATGCGCTTCCTTCGAACCCGGGGTTTTCAGGTCGACAACGCGACTCACGCGTGAATCTACCGCCGAGATATCAAGTGCACCACTGGTTTCCAGTGACACTTCGTAACCGGCGTCGCACAACTGCTTGAGCAATGGGATGGCATTGGGTTGCGCCAGCGGCTCTCCGCCGGTGACACACACATAACGCGGGCGGAAACCGGCCACTTGCTCGAGGATGTCGTCGAGCGTTCGGACAGTACCGCCAGTGAACGCATAGGCGCTGTCGCAGTATTGGCAACGCAATGGGCAACCGGTCAGGCGCACAAATACTGTGGGCAGCCCGGCAGTCCGCGTTTCCCCCTGCAACGAGTAGAAAACTTCGGTGATTCTCAATGTGTCTTGCATAGTCGCCACGGGCGTAACAGCTAAACAGGCTGTCCGCCTCCGTCAGCACTTCAAGGAACCTCGCCAACGCGCAGGCCCCAAAAAGCGTATTTCATAAAAAGGGCGTGAATTCTAACGAAAAAACCCGCGACAAGCGCGGGTTTCTTCGAAATGGGTCAAGCAGGCTTACATGCGTTGCAGATCACGTTGGGCCAGCTGAGCGGCGGAAGTGCCCGGATATTGGGACACGACCTGTTGCAGAATGCCTTTTACCTTGTCGGGATGACCGAGGCGGCGTTCTACATCAGCCAGCTTGTACAGCGAATCAGGCACTTTGTTGTGCTTTGGGTACAGCTGCGAAACCTTGGCAAATGCCTGACCTGCACCTTGCAGATCGCCTTTGGCCAGGTTTACTTCGCCCAACCAGTACTGGGCATTGCCCGCGTATTGGCTGTTCGGGTATTTGCGCAGGAAAGCGGAGAAAGCCTGACTGGCTTTGTCGAAATCCTTGGCCTTGATCAAGTCGAAGGCTGCATCGTAATACAGTTTTTCCTTCGCTGGATCCGCCGGTTCGCTACCCGCGGCAGGAGCCTGAGCGGCTGCCGCCCCTGCACCCGCTGCTGCGCCGGGGGCATTCAGATCGCCACCGGTAGAAGAATTCTCAGGAGTCGCGGCTGGTGCAACGCCGGTTCCTATGCGCCGATCAAGATCCTGGTATCGCTCCAGGTTTTCCTGCTTCATGCGCGCTACATCATTTTGCAGAACTTCAATCACACCTTGTTGGCGCGAGATCTGCTCCTGCATCGATTGCAGTTGGTTGAACAGCTCGCCCTGTGCCGAGACAGGGGCCGAAACCCCTCCCCCGGCATAGGCGCCGTTCGTACCGTAACCCGCAGGCGGATAACTACTCCCGCTATTGTTATAGCCGGAGTCATTATCGACCACAGGAACCGCAGCCCACACCGCAAGCGGTGCGAGGCTGAGAGCCAAAACAGTTACAGCACGACGGCACGTTCGCATGACGAATTACTTACGCAGTTCGACGCGACGGTTTTGAGCCCAGGACTGCTCGTCGTTGCCGGTAGCAACTGGACGCTCTTCGCCGTAGGAAACCAGTTCCAGCTGAGCTGGGGAAACACCTTGCAGTACCAGGTAGCGTTGAACGGCTTTCGCACGACGCTCGCCCAGTGCCAGGTTGTACTCACGAGTACCACGTTCGTCGGTGTTGCCTTCCAGAACAACGCGAGCGCCGTTTGCTTTCAGGTCTTTGGCGTGAACGTCCAGAGCGCGCATGGCTTCTGGCTTCAGGTCCGAGCTATCGTATTCGAAGTAGAAGGTGGTGATTGCGCGCAGAGCAGCTTCTTCGCTCAGGGAGCCATCAACGGCACCAGTGTTAGCGCCGTAACCAGCGTTTGGATCAACAGCGCCTTCACCGGCGTTGTCGCCGCCTTTGGACGAGCAACCTACAGCTACAGCCATGGCCAGAGCCAGCGCAGCAAATTTACCAAACTTCAGCATTTCCATCGTGAAACTCCTAATGAACCCCAGTGTGTTAAGTACAACGTGTAGCGCCGCGTCAGTTCAGGTAAGGGGACCAGGAAGGTTCTCTGACTTCGCCTTGTGCGGTAGGAAGCGGGAGCCTTACGCGTCCATTAATGGACACGAGCATCAAGACTCCCCGGCCCTGCTGGCGGGTGGCGTAGATTACCATGGTGCCGTTGGGCGCAACAGTAGGCGACTCGTCCAGAGTGCTATCAGTGAGGATTTTTACGCTTCCGCGCTGCAAATCCTGGGCCGCCACCTTGAAATTAGTGAAGCCATCCTGGCGGTGAATCATCACCAGGGTCTTTTCATCAGCCGAAAGCTTCGGATTGGCGTTGTAGTTGCCGATGAAAGTCACACGCTCCGCACCACCGCCACTGGCGCTGGTTTTGTAGATTTGTGGCTTGCCGCCACGGTCGGAGGTGAAGTAAAGGGTATTACCATCCTTGCCCCAGAACGGTTCGGTGTTGATGCCAGGACCGTTGGTAACACGGGTCAGCTGACGCGAACCCAGGTTCATCACATAGATATCCGGGTTACCGTCTTTCGACAGAACCAACGCCAGGCGATTGCCATCCGGCGACCAGGCTGGCGCGCCATTCAGGCCTTCGAAGTTGGTGATCTGCTCACGGCGACCGGTATCGATGTTCTGCATGAAGATGCGCGGACGCTTCTGCTCGAACGACACATAAGCGATGCGCTTGCCATCCGGTGCAAAACGCGGCGACAGGATCGGCTCGCGCGATTGCAGCAGGGTCACGGCGCGGGCACCGTCATAGTCAGAACGTTGCAGCGTGTAGCGCGTGTTCTTCTCGGAGAAACGCTCTGCAGTCACGTACAGCAGACGTGTCGAGAACGCACCTTTGATACCGGTGAGTTTTTCGAACGACTGGTCCGCGATGTAGTGCGACATGTCACGCAGTTGATCAACGCTGCCCGACACGCTGCCGGTCAGCACTTGCTGTTCGGTGGCGACGTTGAACAGAGCGTATTGAACCTGCAGGCGACCGCCCGCCGGAGCAATGCTGCCGACCATGACGTACTGGGCGCCGAGCGCCTTGAAGTCACGGAAGATGATTTCGCTGGCCTGGCTCGGCTGGCTGATCATGTTCTGCTTTGGAATCGGCGAGTAGTAACCCGAGTTGCGCAGGTCGTTACCGATGATTTCGGCCATGTCGTCCGGCAACACGCTGCCGCCCTGGTTGCCAAACGGTACGACGGCGATCGGAGTAGCCCGATCGCTGCCGCTGGTGACCAGAATGTTTTTTTCATCTGCCGTCGCAATCCCTGCCAGGCAGCAGATCACGACAAGCATTCCTCGAAGAAGGTTTCTCACAAGGCTAGATCCTCAGGTGTGAATGTCATCTTGAATGAACGATACGGAGCGAAATCACTCGGCTTCATTCCCTGCATTTCTGTCAAACGTCCAATATTCTTGACCGCAGCAACTGCCGACGCGTCAAACGGACCGTCACCACTGGACTTGGACACGCTGACCGAAGTCACCGTACCGTCCGGCAACATGCCGATTTGCAACACGACCGTCATGCCTTTGCGTGCCGAAGGTGGACGAGCCCAGCCTTCCGCTGCACGAGCACGAATCAGGTCATCGAAACTGCCGGCGACTTCGTCACCCTGCTCATCCGCCAAGGCCTGCTGACGCTGAGGCGTGTCGGAAAGCAAATCTGCCAGGGCCTGAGCCTTTTTCTCTTCGGCGGATTTACGTGCCGCTTCCTGCGATTTCTTTTTCGCAGCATCGGCAGCAGCTTTCTTCTTCGCATCTTCGGCGACTTTCTTCTTCGCCTCTTCAGCTTCAGATTTCTTCTTGGCGTCTTCCGCGGCTTTCTTCTTCGCGTCTTCGACGATCTTCTTCTTGGCTTCTTCCGCGGCCGCTTTCTTGGCCTCTTCTTCAGCCGCTTTCTTGGCTTCTTCTTCGGACTTCTTCTTGGCTATATCAGCCAATTGTTTCTCTTCAGCCTTTTTGGCCTCGGCGGTCTTCTTCGCTTCATCGGCTTTTTTGGCTTCATCAGCCTTTTTAGCCTCTTCCGCTTTCTTGGTCTCGTCGGCCTTCTTGGATTCTTCGGCTTTTTGAGCCGCGTCTTCCTTCTTTTGTTCCGCAGCCTTGATCGCTTCCTGCTCGATCAACTTCTGCTCCATCTGCTCGACTTCGGTCTGGCGCGCGGCGGATTTCTTCGCCTCACCCGCAATCTTCTGATTGGTCTGGGTGGTCGCCTGACTTTTCGACTTCAGTTGGTACAGGGTCGCCTGGACAATCGGCTTGGCCGGCGGCAGCTCCGGTGTGAAGGCAAAACTGACGAACAGCATGCCGAAAACCAGCACGTGCAAGACAATCGCCAGGACACTAGGCCAGAAGTAGCTTTCCGAGGCGGATGGCTCTCGCATTTGCTGCATCAGGGTGCCTCGGTAATCAAGCCAACATTACCGACCCCGGCCTTCTGCAATCCGCCCATGGCACCCATGACGGAACCGTAATCGACGGTTTTGTCGCCGCGGATGAACACCTGGGTACGTTTGCCGCCTTCAGTCCCGGCGCGAATGATCTTGGTCACCGCATCAGTCATCTGAGGCAAGGTCATTGCCCTGTCCTGCTGCTTTTCAGTGTCGACTTCGCTGCCAAGGTTCCAGTAGTAGGTCTTGTCAGCCTTGATCGAAATGGTCAGGACCTGGGTGTTGTTGTCCTGCGGCAAGGCTTCGCTGGAAACCTTGGGCAGATCAACTTTCACGCCCTGATTGAGCATCGGCGCGGTCACCATGAAGATGACCAGCAGTACCAGCATCACGTCGATGTAAGGCACTACGTTCATCTCGGCAACCGGCTTGCGCTTTTTGCGAGCTCGAGCGATTAAAGCCATTGGAAATTACCTGCTTATTCTTCGCTGGTGTGCACTTTGCGGTGCAGGATCGCCTGGAATTCATCGGCGAAGGTGTAGTAACGGCCGATCAGCGTTTCGCTGCGAGCGGCAAAACGGTTGTAAGCGATAACGGCAGGGATGGCGGCGAACAGGCCGATCGCAGTTGCAATCAGTGCCTCGGCGATACCTGGAGCCACAGTGGCCAGGGTCGCTTGCTGGGCAGTTGCCAGGCCACGGAAGGAGTTCATGATGCCCCAGACCGTACCGAACAGACCGATGTAAGGGCTGACGGAACCGACAGTGGCGAGGAACGGCAGGCTCTGCTCGAGCTTTTCTTCTTCGCGGGAGATGGCGACGCGCATGGCGCGGGCCACACCTTCCATGACCGCTTCCGGGTCAACGCCTGGCTGCTGACGCAGACGGGAGAATTCCTTGAAGCCGGCACGGAAGATCTGCTCGACGCCCGAATCCGGGTCCGGGTTGCTGCCGGCCTGACGGTACAGTTTGGACAGGTCGATACCCGACCAGAAGCGCTCTTCGAAGCTCTCCAGGGCGCGTCGACCGGCGCGCAGCAAGTTGCTGCGCTGAAAGATCATGATCCATGAGGTCACCGATGCGGCTACCAGGATCAGCATTACCAGTTGCACCACGATACTGGCATTGCTGACCAGGCTCCACATGGAGGAATGGTCGACGACGTTAGCTTCCACGCTTTATCTCCTGCTTTGAGTGTGTACCCGCGCCGCTCACGTCGGCAAAGGCCGCACGTAGAGCTTCGGGAATGGCCCGGGGTTTTAAACTTTCAGTGCGCACACAGGCCACCAAAAACTGCCCTTCACAGAGCAGCGCATTATCCGTGGCTCGCCTGACCTGCTGTTTAAAGCGCAGGCTGACACGGTTCAATTCGATTACTTCAGCGCTTACCAGTAGCTCGTCGTCCAGTCGCGCCGGCGCGTGGTAACGCGCTTCGCTGGAATGCACGACAAACAACAGGTCCTCCCCTGCCAGCTGGGATTGGGCAAAGCCCAGCTCCCGGAGCCGCTCGGTTCGAGCCCGTTCCATAAACTTGAGGTAATTAACGTAATACACGATGCCGCCCGCATCGGTGTCCTCGTAATAAACGCGACAACGATGTGCGAAAGGCTCAAGCCCGTTTTGCGCGCGCATACTCTAGTGCTTACTCCTCAGGTTGCCAATCCGGCCAGGCAACTGTTTTTCATTGATCTGCGGCTTTCTCGCGAAAGTACGGTCCTGGGACAGCACAATGCCCGAAAAATAAGCGCGCAAAGATTAATTAATCGTCCACTGCATCAAGGAACTCGTCTACCACGGGCATCTCGCCCAATCGTGACGGAATGTTTAAACCAAAGTGCAGGTACGCATGCCGGGTGACCACCCGCCCCCGCGGCGTGCGCATGATGTAGCCCTGCTGGATCAGGTACGGTTCCAGCACGTCTTCAATGGTGTGCCGTTCTTCGCTGATCGCGGCGGCCAGACTGTCGACGCCCACCGGTCCACCGTCGAACTTCTCGATCATGGTCAGCAGCAGACGCCGGTCCTGGTGATCGAAGCCACGCTCGTCGACATCCAGCAGATTCAAGGCAAGATCGGCAATCGGTTTGGTGATGTGGCCCTTGGCGCGAACTTCGGCGAAATCACGCACCCGGCGCAACAGTCGGTTGGCGATCCGCGGAGTGCCACGAGCCCGGCGGGCGATTTCGAATGCGCCTTCGGGATCCAGTGGCAAGCCAAGAATGTTCGCCGAACGGCTGACAATCGTCGCCAGGTCGGCGGTGCTATAGAACTCAAGACGCTGGACGATGCCGAAGCGGTCGCGCAGCGGGTTGGTCAGCATGCCGGCGCGCGTCGTCGCCCCCACCAGCGTGAACGGCGGCAGATCCAGCTTGATCGAACGGGCAGCCGGGCCTTCGCCGATCATGATGTCGAGCTGGAAATCTTCCATGGCCGGGTACAGCACTTCTTCGACAATCGGCGACAGCCGATGGATTTCGTCGATAAACAGCACGTCGTGCGGCTCGAGGTTGGTCAGCAGCGCAGCCAGGTCACCCGGACGCTCCAGAACCGGGCCCGAGGTGCTTTTGATCGACACACCCATTTCCTGGGCGATGATGTTGGCCAGGGTGGTTTTACCCAGGCCCGGCGGGCCGAAGATCAAAGTGTGGTCCAGGGATTCGTTACGCCCACGGGCCGCCTGGATGAACAGCTCCATTTGCTCGCGAACGGTCGGCTGGCCAATGTATTCGGCCAGACTGACAGGACGAATCGCCCGATCCTGGACTTCCTCGCGGTCGCGCGGGCCCGGCGTGGCGGCTATCAGACGATCAGCTTCAATCACTTAGATCATTCCCTTCAGGGCACGGCGAATCATGTCTTCACTGCTCAAACCTTTCTCCTTGATCGCGGAAATCGCCTTGCTGGCTTCCTGCGGCTTGTAGCCCAGGGAAATCAGCGCGCTGACGGCGTCATTTTCCGCGGTGGCGACCGGCGCAATATCCGGCCCGCCTGGCTGGTTTGGCACCAGGGCAAACATCGCCGGCACAGTTTCCCACGCCTTGAAGCGATCCTTGAGTTCCACCAGCAAACGCTCGGCGGTCTTCTTGCCCACGCCCGGCACCTTGGTCAGGGCCGAGGTGTCCTGGGACTGCACGCAACGTACCAGTTCATCGACTTCCAGACTCGACATCAACGCCAGGGCCAATTTCGGCCCTACACCATTGAGACGGATCAACTCGCGAAAAAAGTCTCGCTCACGTTTGCTGGCAAAACCATAGAGTAACTGCGCGTCTTCGCGTACGACCAAATGGGTGTGCAACGTCAGCGGTTCACCGACCGACGGCAAGCGATACAGCGTGGTCATGGGCACTTCAAGCTCATACCCCAGACCGTTTACATCCAGAATCAGGTGCGGCGGCTGTTTCTCAGCCAGTGTGCCGCGCAAGCGTCCAATCACGTTTCAGATCCTTGAGCGTTGGCCAGTTCGGTGGCTGGCGACTGACAGAACAAGGGTGTTGCGCCGACAACACAGGCACAAAACCCTCATTCCGTAAAAATGACTGCTGATGCTATCAGAGACGCAGGCGCCCGCCACGACTGCGTGCCGTGCCCAGACCATGAGGCAACAGGCTGGAACGGGTGTGAGCATGGCAAATGGCAATGGCCAGGGCGTCCGAGGCATCGATTTGCGGTTTGCTGGTGAGTTTCAACATGTGCATCACCATCATTTGCACCTGCTCTTTATTCGCCGCGCCGGTCCCGGTTACTGCCTGTTTGACCTGGGTGGCCGTGTATTCGGCGATTTCCAGATTTTCTTCGGCGCCGGCAACGATTGCCGCGCCTCGGGCCTGACCGAGTTTCAGCGCGGAATCGGCGTTGCGCGCCATGAACACCTTTTCGATGCCCATGGTCACCGGGCCGTAGGTCTGGATGACTTCACGCACGCCGCGATAGACGATTTGCAAACGCTCATGCAACTCGCCGGAACCGGTACGAATACAGCCCGACGCCACGTACACGCAGCCACGCCCGGTATCGCGTACCACGCCATAGCCGGTGATGCGCGAACCGGGGTCGATACCAAGAATTAAAGTCATAACGCCTGCGGCTTAAGAGGGTGGGGCCTGCTGATGACACATTACGGGAAAGCGACCCGATCTGTAGGAGCCGGCTTGCTGGCGATGACGGCCTTAAGGCAGTGCAAGACTTGAGGGCCTCATCGCCAGCAAGCCGGCTCCTACATGATGGTGTGAGCCCTTAGCCGAGCTGTGCGGCCACCGACTCGGGGATATCCGCGTTGGAATAGACGTTCTGCACGTCATCCAGGTCTTCGAGCATGTCGATCAGCTTGAGGACTTTCTCGGCGCCTTCCAGGTCCAGTTCGGCACTGGTGGTCGGCAACATGACGATTTCCGCGTCATCACCTTTGAAACCGGCGGCTTCCAGAGCGTTACGCACGGAGTAGAAACCGGCGAACGAGGTGAACACGTCAATGGAGCCGTCTTCGTTCGTGACCACGTCATCGGCGTCGGCTTCCATCGCCGCTTCCATCAAGGCGTCTTCATCCACGCCCGGCGCGAAGGAAATCTGCCCTTTGCGCTCGAACAGATAAGCCACGGAACCGTCGGTACCCAGGTTACCGCCGCACTTGCTGAACGCATGGCGAACAGCCGCTGCGGTGCGGTTGCGGTTGTCGGTCATGCACTCGACCATCACCGCCACGCCACCCGGGCCGTAGCCTTCGTAGGTCAGCTCGACCATGTCATCGGTGTCGGCTGCACCGGCACCGCGAGCCACCGCGCGATCGATGATGTCGCGGCTCATGTTCGCGCCCAGCGCCTTGTCCAGGGCCAGTCGCAGACGCGGGTTGGAGCCCGGATCACTGCCGCCCTGACGGGCAGCAACGGTCAGTTCACGTATCCACTTGGTGAAAATCTTGCCCTTCTTGGCATCCTGACGTTCTTTGCGGTGCTTGATGTTCGCCCACTTGGAATGACCCGCCATAACTCGCTCCGAATTCTCTTTGAAACATTGCCCGCCACACACGGAGTGCCGGCCAGCAAACAAAAAATCTCGACCTGAAGAAAAGGCGCATCCCATGAGGATGCGCCTTCAGGGTCAGCCTTACTCAGCTTTTGGCGTTTCGCGCAGACGAATGTGCAGTTCGCGCAATGCCTTGGCATCGACCACACCCGGTGCTTGCGTCATCACGTCGGCAGCACTCTGGGTTTTCGGGAAGGCGATCACTTCACGGATCGACTGGGCGCCGGTCATCAGCATCACCAGACGATCCAGACCGAAGGCCAGACCACCGTGCGGCGGCGCGCCGTATTTCAGGGCATCGAGCAGGAAGCCGAATTTCTCTTCCTGTTCCGCTTCATTGATACCCAGCAGGCGGAATACCGTCTGTTGCATTTCCTTGCGGTGGATACGGATCGAACCGCCACCCAGCTCGGTGCCGTTCAGAACCATGTCGTAGGCACGGGACAGGGCGGTCGCCGGGTTGGCTTCCAGCTCTTCCGGGGTGCATTTCGGCGCGGTGAACGGGTGGTGCAAGGCAGTGAAGCTGCCGTCGTCGTTTTCTTCGAACATCGGGAAGTCGACGACCCACATTGGCGCCCACTTGCAGGTCAGCAGGTCCAGGTCGTTACCGACCTTGATCCGCAGTGCACCCAAGGCTTCGCTGACGATCTTGGCTTTGTCGGCACCGAAGAACACGATGTCGCCATCCACTGCGCCAACGCGATCGAGGATCACGTTGAGGTTGGCTTCAGGGATGTTCTTGACGATTGGCGACTGCAGGCCTTCAACGCCTTTGGCGCGCTCGTTGACCTTGATGTACGCCAGGCCCTTGGCACCGTAGATGCCGACGAACTTGGTGTAGTCGTCGATCTGCTTGCGCGGCATGCTCGCTGCGCCAGGAACACGCAGGGCAGCGATACGGCATTTCGGATCGTTGGCCGGGCCACTGAAGACCTTGAAGTCGACTTCTTTCAGTTGATCGGCAACGTCCACCAGTTCCAGCGGGTTACGCAGGTCCGGCTTGTCGGAACCGTAACGACGCATGGCTTCTTCGAAGGTCATGTGCGGGAATTCACCGAATTCCAGATCCAGCACTTCCTTGAACAGGTTGCGGATCATGCCTTCGGTGAGGCCCATGATGTCTTTTTCATCGAGGAAGCTGGTTTCGATGTCGATCTGGGTGAATTCAGGCTGACGGTCGGCACGCAGGTCTTCGTCGCGGAAGCACTTGGCGATCTGGTAGTAACGGTCGAAGCCGGCCACCATCAGCAGCTGCTTGAACAGCTGTGGCGATTGCGGCAAGGCGAAGAACGAGCCAGCGTGAGTACGGCTCGGCACCAGGTAGTCACGTGCGCCTTCAGGGGTGGCACGGGTCAGGATCGGCGTCTCGACGTCGAGGAAACCGTTCTCGTCGAGGTAACGACGGATGCTGGTGGTCATGCGCGAACGCAGACGCAGCTTCTCGGCCATTTCCGGGCGACGCAGGTCAAGGAAGCGATAGCGCAGACGGGTTTCTTCGCCCACTTCGGAATATTCGTTGAGCGGGAACGGCGGGGTTTCCGATTCGTTCAGTACTTCCAGCTCGTAGCCCAGCACTTCGATCATGCCCGACGCCATGTTGGCGTTGCCGGCACCGGCCGGACGCAGGCGGACCTTGCCGGTCACTTTAACCACGTATTCGCTGCGCACGCGGTCGGCGGCGGCGAAGGTTTCAGCGCGGTCCGGGTCGAACACCACCTGGGCCAGACCGTCACGATCACGGATATCGAGGAAAATCACCCCACCGTGGTCACGGCGACGGTGAACCCATCCGCAAAGGGTAATTTCCTGGCCTTCCAGGCTTTCGTTCAGTTGGCCGCAATAATGGCTGCGCATCATGGTAGTGGTTTCACTTCTCGTAATTCGAAATTCGGTTAGAGGCCTTGCACACGGGATGGTGCAAGAGCTCGCACGTGTCGTTCAACTCAGGTTCCAGACCCTAGTCGGCTTTATCGCCGCCGGCCAGGTTCTTCTTGGAACCGGTCTTGAAATCGGTTTCGTACCAGCCGGTGCCGCTAAGGCGGAAGCCCGGCATGGACAGCATCTTCTTGAGCTCTGGCGCCTGGCAGGCAGGGCAGTCGACCAGCGGTGCTGCGCTGATCTTTTGAATGGCTTCCAACTGATGACCACAGGAAGCACATTGATAGTCGTACATCGGCATGGGGGTTGTCTCGGCGATCAGATTGCTACCGCGCACGCTGGGTTTTGCGGCAAAGAGCGGGATTATATCCATTAAATGCAGCCTGTGCAGCCGTAAGACTGCACAGACTGACACACGATGCATTCCGCCATCACGGCTAGGCCATGACGACGCAACTCCCTTCCTTCAGGCTGTGCACAACGCAGACAACCCGCACCAGCCCGCTGAAATTCTTCACCCCGCCGTGACGCAAATGCACTTCTCGATCCACGTGAGACAACAACGCACTGACCGAACAGCAATTGATCCTGGCCATTTCCCCCAAAATATCCCAATACACCTGCTCAAGCCGCAAGCAGGTGGCAAAGCCATTCAAGCGTACGGATCGGGATAATGGCTGGGCCAGGCCCATATCGAACTCACTGACAAACGGATCGATCCTTACATCCTTGAATGAACCGTTCCTCCCCTCGCTTCGCCTGTCTTCATAAACCATACCGTTGACACTCCTTTGCCATCCCTGGTTCTTATAAGAGTCATGCTGTGATTCTTATAAAAGCGCAGGCGCAAAGTTATATCCAGATGACTTTTTGACCATCCACGTAGGATAAGCCAACAACTGAAGGCGGATCATGGAGACCGTCCTAGTCCGGACAATTTCCTACACCTACTGACGTAAGATCATTCAACGAAGAGAGGCCGAAACGACAGCGCGCGGATAACACCTGCAAGGCACCATCCGCGCACTGAACGCGTTACTCATCCAGCAAGGCGCGCAACATCCATGCGGTTTTCTCGTGAACCTGCATACGCTGGGTCAGCAAATCCGCCGTGGGCTCGTCGCTGACTTTGTCGAGCAGGGGAAAGATCCCCCGCGCCGTACGCGTGACGGCCTCCTGCCCTTCGACCAGTTGCTTGATCATGCCTTCTGCGCTGGGCACGCCCGGCTCCTCCTTGATAGAAGAAAGGCGCGCATAAATGGAATAGGCACCCGGAGCAGGAAAGCCCAGCGCGCGAATGCGCTCGGCAATCGAATCGACCGCCAGGGCCAACTCGTTATATTGCTCCTCGAACATCAGGTGCAGGGTCCGAAACATGGGACCGGTGACATTCCAGTGGAAATTATGGGTTTTCAAATAAAGTACATAAGTGTCCGACAGCAGACGCGAAAGTCCGTCGACGATGGACTTGCGATCCTCTTCACTGATACCGATATCGATTGCCATGCTTTTCCCCTAAAGGTGATCAAATTCATCCGACAGGTGCAGGACCACTCTAGCAAGCCTGTCGCCACACCGCAGGCGGGAATGCCCCCGCTCCCTGCGACATATCGCCCCCGATGCACCGCTGGACTCCCTGATTTGAGTAGCCGCAAGCTTTGCTGTTAAATAGGCAGTGTGTCGCAAAGCCCTATTTTTCCGGGCGTTGCGCATAGGCTGATAACGAGTACGTGCCCAACGCCTCTTATTGTTCTGAAGCGAACCGTGCTCTATCAGCTCTTCCTTGTGATCCGTCTTAACGTGAGTTAATCAAAATGTTGAAAATCGTCCACCTGCTAATGGGCGCAGCGGCCCTGCTGCTGTCCTTCATCCCTAGCCTGCGATCCGAAGCTGTTCCTTACCTGCAACAACCCGATGCGCTTTACCTGGCCTTTTTCGGCCTGCTCAACCTTACCCTCGCACCTGTAATCCCTTACTGGAACAAAGGCCCGCGTCATCAACTGCAAAACCTGGTCAGCGCCCTGCTGGTTCTGACTGTCGTATTGCAAACCCTGACGCTGCTCGCGCCGATGCCTGTCATCGCCGGTCAACCTGCCGTACTGTTCAGCCTGGTGGCGGCCCTGATCGCCGTGCTTCTTCATCTGGCCATCAGCTTCTACAAATCTTCACCGGCCACCGCTTCGCCAAGCTATGACATGACCAACCGCGATACCGGCACCGTGAAGTGGTTCAACACTTCCAAAGGCTTCGGGTTTATTTCCCGTGATTCCGGCGATGATATTTTCGTGCATTTCCGGGCCATTCGTGGCGAGGGTCATCGCGTCCTGGTCGAAGGCCAGCGCGTGGAGTTCTCCGTCATGAATCGTGACAAGGGCCTGCAAGCCGAAGACGTGATCGCCGCTCTTCCGCGACGCTGATTCAAGGCTAAAAAAAAACCGCGAACAGCCAGGCTGCTCGCGGTTTTTTTACGCCTGCATGTTCAGTAATGCGGCGGTGGCGCTTCTTCTTCGAACGTTTCGAACTGGCCGGCCATTTCCTCCTGGCGCTTGAGCAAGGCCGCCATTTGCAGTTGCAGACGCTCAACGGCACGCTGCTGCGTCGCCAGCACATCGCTCAATGCCTGGATGGTGTCATCCTGAAAGGCCAGCTGGCTCTCCAGATCGGTAACGCGTTCTTCCAGGCTCATGATTCAACCCTCCAGAAACGTAAAATCATCGGTCAACACCAGGCGCAGCCGCTCGCGAATCACCGCGATCTGCTCTGCACTGTAAGGCTTCGCCGGGTGCTTGCCCCAGACCGGGGCCGGCCAGGCGGCATCCTCACGCTTGCGCACAATCACATGCATGTGTAACTGACTGACGACGTTACCCAGGGCCGCGACGTTCAATTTATCCGCGTCGAACGAGTCCTTGAGCATTTCCGCCAGCGCAGTCGTTTCCTTCCAGAGCTGCACCTGATCAGCGACATCCAACTGAAATATCTCGCTGATATCGTCGCGACGAGGTACCAGGATGAACCACGGGTAGTTCGAATCATTGGACAACAGCAACCGGCTGAGCGGGAAATCCCCGATCGGTAACGTGTCTTGTTGAAGTCGTGGATCTAAAGCGAACACTGCGCGCACTCCCGTCTAGTCATCATTTTCAGCTTAGCGCCCCTCCACGCAGGACGACGCACCAAGCGACAGGACGGCAGCATACCTGTGAACACCACCGCCTTCACGACGAACCACGGCCGAAGGCCCATCGAAATTCGAGCGACCTGCAGAATGCGCGCCCCGACATGAGACATTTTTCGCAAGGGCGCACCATTACAGAACCGATGATCATGCAAAAAACGCTGAAATGACTGACAGACAACGACCTGTTCGCAATCACTCAGCAGTCATGCTGTATGAATTCAGTACAGCGATTAAAATTTTTTGCACCAAAACCGCACAGTGCGTCTACGCTGAGTGCGTCGGGTATCCGCCAATTACCCACTGGCGGGGTGAACCGGTAACGTTTTTGTTTGTCACGCAGTCGGCCAGGAGGGCGCAACACGATGCAAACCGTGGCGTCAAGCCCCATTAAAAGGTGCTTGTAACCCCCGGTTTTATGAGGTTTTTACGGTAACACGCAGGCGTTCAGAAAAAAAAACAGCAGTTTTCTGATTTGTGCACGCTTGTTGCATTCACACTCACATCGCCTGCAATGCAACCACTGGAAGTGGAAGCCTTCAGGCAAATAAAAACAGTGGCAGGGTTGCCCGATGGAGATTCAAACGTTTCACCAGGGACTCTTTTTACCGATGCTCACGCCTTGGAAAACAGCGATGACGTTGTCATTCCGGTTGCATTGGGGCTGTAAATTTGCGACATCTACCAAGCTGTTTGCGACGGGGTCGTAAAGAAGCTGAAAGGATAGATACGCAAGTATCGCCAACATGGTCGGCGTGATATAAGTTTGCGCCGACACAAAAAGAAAGAGCCGCCCAGATAATAAAACAGGTGGGACGGCAGTACTCTTCTAAAACCAAAGGAGCAAATCACGATGCGCGTGATGAAGTGGAGCATGATCGCACTGGCAGTTGCAGCAGCAGCCAGTACTCAAGTGGCTACGGCCGCACCTTTCGTAAGTGACCAGGCTGAAGCCAAAGGTTTTGTTGAAGACAGCTCGTTGAACTTGCTGGTCCGCAACTACTACTTCAACCGTGACAACAAAGACGGCGCCCGCGACGTCAAAGACTGGACCCAAGGTCTCTGGGGCACCTACAACTCCGGCTACACCCAAGGTACTGTCGGCGTTGGTGTTGATGCATTCGGTTACCTGGCCATCAAACTGGATGGCGGCGATGGCACTTCCGGTTCGGGCAACATGAGCCGTAGCGACGTCGTAAACGCCAACGGTGGCCGCAACGTCAACGACAGCCAGGGTAAAGCAGGCGCGGCCATTAAATTCCGCGTTTCCAAAACCGAGCTGAAAATCGGCGACATGTCGCCAAGCACTGCTCCAGTGTTTGCTGTTGGCGGTTCCCGTATCCTTCCTCAAGTTGCCAGCGGTATCCAACTGCAGAGCAGCGAAGTCAAAGACCTTGACCTCGAAGCCGGCCACTTCTACTCGGGCTCCAGCCAGGACAAAAACTCCCGCGACGGCGACCTGTTTGCAAACTATGCTGGCGTGAAAGCCAAAAGCATGGACTACTTCGGTGGCAAGTACGGCATTACCGACAACCTGTCCGCATCGCTGTATGGCGCCCAGCTGGAAGACATCTGGAACCAGTACTACGCCAACGTGAACCTCACCACTCCATTTGGTGGTGACACGTCGCTGAACACTGACTTCAACATCTATCGCACCACCGATACCGGTGATTCGAAAGCTGGTGACATCAGCAACACCGCATTCTCGCTGGCAACTGCTCTCTCGTTCCTGAAAGCGCACACCATCACCCTGGCCTTCCAAAAGGTTAATGGCGATACCCCGTTCGACTACGTCGGTATCGGCAAGAACAACCGCGGTGGCGACTCGATCTTCCTCGCCAACTCCATCCAGTACTCTGACTTCAACGCCCCTGGCGAGAAGTCTGCCCAGATCCGTTACGATCTGAAAATGGCTGAGTACGGCGTTCCAGGTCTGAGCTTCATGACCCGTTACGTGAAAGGTTGGGACATCGACGGTACCAACACCCCAGCAGGCAGCGCTTACACCGGCCTGTACGGTGAAGATGGCAAGCACAACGAAACCAACTTCGAAGCCAAGTACGTTGTTCAGTCTGGCCCGGCAAAAGATCTGTCCGTTCGCTTCCGTCAAGCCTGGCACTTTGCTAACGCCGACGAAGGTGAAGGCGACGTGAAAGAGTTCCGTGTGATCGTCGACTACCCACTGTCGATTTTGTAATCGCATCCAGTTAGTTTGCGGTAACAAATAAAAAAGGCCCATCTTCGGATGGGCCTTTTTGTTGCCTGCGTGTTGCTTACTGCACCGCAGATTCCTGCACCACACGAATCACCCGTTGTGGAAACGGGATATCGATACCGGCCGTTTTCAACCGGTCACGGGACTGTTCGTTAAACATGAACATCACATCCCAATAATCCGCCGTCTTCACCCACACTCGCAGGGAAACAGTGATCGAACTGTCGCCCAGGGTAGAAATGACAGCTTGCGGAGCCGGCTCAGCCAGGATGCGATCATCCTTGGCCAGATCCAGCAATACTTCACGGGCTTTCTGCAAGTCCGCTTCGTAATCCACGCCCACATCAAACACAACCTTGCGGGTGGGTTGACGGTTAGTGTTGGTGATAATGCCGTTCGACAAGTTGCCGTTCGGGACGATGATGGTCTTGTTATCGCCAGTGCGCAGTACGGTGTGGAAAATCTGAATGCTGTCGACCGTACCGGCAACACCTTGAGCTTCGATCCAGTCACCAATACGGAACGGACGGAACAACAGAATCAGCACGCCACCGGCGAAGTTCGCCAGGCTGCCCTGCAACGCCAGACCGATGGCCAGACCGGCCGCACCGATTGCAGCAACGAAGGAGGTGGTTTCGACACCGATCATCGACGCCACGCTGACGATCAGCAAGATCTTCAGAATAATGTTCGCCAGGCTGCTGATGAAGCCTTGCAGCGCCAGGTCAGCGTTACGCAACGCGATCAGGCCGCCCAGCTTCTGCGTCACTTTGTTGATCAACCACCAGCCGATGGCCAGGGTGATGATCGCCAGCAGCACCCGGCTGCCGTATTCCATGATCATCGGAATCCAGGCTTGGGACGCCTTGACCAGGTTGTCCACTTCAGCATTCAAGTCCATCTACATTCTCCTGATTTCCGGCCACACGGCACGCGAAAAAAATAAGCGGCAGAAAGGCTGCTCCCGTTCGGGGACAGCCTTTCTGCCGCTGCTTGGGCCTCGGACGCCGAAAACGCCGAGAGGTTCCCGCCTGAAAAAATCAGTCGCGGAAGTTGTTGAACTGCAACGGCATGTCGAATGTCTTGGCGCGCAGGGCTGCGATGGCTTCCTGCAAATCGTCACGCTTCTTGCCGGTAATGCGCACTTGCTCGCCCTGAATGGCGGCCTGCACCTTGAGCTTGGCGTCCTTGACGTGAGCGACGATTTTCTTTGCCAGCTCTTTGTCGATGCCTTCCTTGAGAACGGCTTCCTGCTTCATCAGCTTGCCCGACGCATAGGCATCCTTGACTTCAAGGCACTGCACGTCGATCTTGCGCTTGACCAGCGCCAGCTTGAGGATCTCAATCATTGCTTCGAGCTGGAAATCGGCTTCAGCGGTCAGGTTGACGGTCAGGTCCTTTTCCTTGAACTCGAAGGTGCCCTTGCCTTTCAGGTCATAACGACGATCGAGTTCCTTGACGGCGTTCTCGACCGCGTTGGTGACTTCGTGTTTGTCCAGTTCGGATACCACGTCGAACGACGGCATGTAATCTCTCCAATAAAGGGCGCGCTCGATCAAGATGGAGCACGCCTGGCTTGCGGTTAAAATCCGCGCTGATTATAACGGGTCTTTCCCATCATTCACTGCGAGCGTCCGATGCGCGCCTTAAACAGAGCAAAAAGCTGATGTCCACCACCTGGCATGTTCTAGGCGCCGGCAGCCTCGGCACTTTATGGGCCACGCGTCTGGCGCGGGCCGGGGTGCCGGTCCGGCTGATCGTGCGGGATGCGCCGCGCTTGCAGGCTTATCAGGCTGCGGGCGGCTTGACGCTGGTGGAGCACGGCGAAGCAACAACGTATGCCATCCCCGGCGAAACTACTGACAGCGATGAGCCGATCAACCGCCTGCTGGTGGCCTGCAAAGCCTACGATGCCGAGCAAGCCGTGGCCCGGCTGGCGCCGCGCCTCACGTCCGGTGCCGAATTGATCCTGTTGCAGAACGGCCTTGGCAGTCAGGACGCCGTTGCGGCGCAGGTGCCGCAAGCGCGCTGCATTTTTGCTTCGAGCACCGAAGGCGCGTATCGCGACGGTGACTGGCGCGTGGTATTCGCCGGTCACGGTTACACCTGGCTGGGGGATGCCGGTCATCCCGTGGCGCCGATATGGCTGGATGACGTGAGCGCCGCCGGGATTCCCCACGAGTGGAGCACCGACATTCTGACCCGGCTTTGGCGGAAACTGGCACTCAACTGCGCGATCAATCCACTGACGGTGTTGCACGATTGCCGCAATGGCGGCTTGCAGGACCACCATTGCGAAGTCGCGACCCTCTGCGGCGAACTGACCGAGCTGCTTGAACGCTGTGGCCAGCCGGCCGCCGCCGAAAACCTCCAGCCGGAAGTGGAACGGGTGATCCACGCCACCGCAGCCAATTTCTCGTCGATGTATCAGGACGTTGCGAATCAACGCCGTACCGAAATCAGCTACCTGTTGGGCTATGTGTGCAAAGTGGCTTCGCGACACCAACTGAACCTGCCGCACCTCAATCAGCTTGAATCACGCTTGATCGCCCATCTGCACAGCCTTGGATTGCCCAGCGACTGAGCAGCGGCTACGCTGGCCACTTGTTCCTTTTCAGCGATAAACCTGATGCCATTGCGCCAGCGCCTTGAAAACCTTCCCGTCGGCCAGAAACTGCTGGCCGCCCTGCTGGTGCTGTTGACCACCGTTTTGCTGGTCGCCAACCTGACCTTTATCAGCGCCGCGTACTACATTTCCCAGGAAAGCATGGCGCCCCAGGCCTTGCAGACCATCGGCCGACTGGTATCCAACCCGAGCCTGGTGGCTGAAGCGCTGCAGTCACCACAAAATGCCGAGCGACTGCTCAATGAGCTCAACAGCTATTCACCGCTGCGCGCGGCAGCCCTGTATGACGGCAAGGGCGAAAGGCTGGCGCAGTTGCAACGTGGCGATCATTTGGGCCTGCCAGCGCGTTACCGCCACATCGAATCCTGGCAAGCCACCGAATTTCGCAGCAACCAAGTGATCACCCTGCCCCGCCCCGGCACCGCGCCCGGCCATCTGCTGCTGGTCGCCAGCAGCGAACTGCCGATGGCCTTCTACACCGGGACCCTGACTGCCAGCCTCGGCATTCTGATCTTCAGCGTGCTGTTATGGCTGGTGATCGCCCGGCAGATCAAACGCCTGATTACCCGGCCGATCCATCAACTCGAAGAGCTGTCCCGGCAAGTGACCCGAGAGGAGAACTACGCCCTGCGCGCCTCACGCGGCAACCATGACGAAATCGGCAGCCTGGCCGAGGCGTTCAACACCATGCTCTCGCGCATCGAGGCACGGGAGCAGCAACTCAAACGGGCACGGGACGAATCCCAGGCCGCTTACGATCAGGCCCAGGGCCTGGCCGAAGAAACCCGCCACACCAACCGCAAACTGGAACTCGAAGTCCAGGTGCGCAGCAAGATCGAGAAGAAACTCACCGGGTTCCAGAATTACCTCAACAGCATCATCGACTCCATGCCGTCGGCGCTGATCGCCCTCGACGAGCAGCTCTACGTGACGCAGTGGAATCAGGAGGCCAGCGCCCTCTCCGGCACACGCCTGGATGAAGCGCTGAATCAGCCGATCTTCCTTGCGTTCGAACCGCTCAAACCGTTTCTGCCGCAGCTCAAGCAAACCGTCGAGCAGCACACGGTCGCGAAGATCGAGCGCGTGACCTGGCTCAAGGACGATGAACCCAAGCATTACGCCCTGACCTTTTACCCGCTGATGGGCGGCGCCGGTCGTGGCGTGGTGATCCGCATCGACGACATCACCCAGCGCCTGTCGCTGGAGGAAATGATGGTGCAGTCAGAAAAAATGCTCTCGGTTGGCGGCCTCGCCGCCGGCATGGCCCACGAAATCAACAACCCGCTTGGCGCAATCCTGCACAACGTGCAGAACATTCGTCGACGCCTGTCCCCGGACTTGCCAAAAAACCTCGAACAGGCCGAACAAGTCGGCGTTGAGCTGGATACGGTCAACGAGTACCTGAAAGTACGTGAGGTGCCGCAGCTGCTCGACGGCATTCAACAGGCTGGCGCCCGGGCGGCGAAAATCGTCACCCACATGCTCAGCTTCAGCCGCCGCAGCACCCGGCAAATGGCGCCGTGCGATTTGCCGGCGCTGATCGATCAAGCCGTGGAAATCGCCGGCAACGACTTTGACCTGGCGATTGGCTTTGACTTCAAGGGTCAGGCGATCATTCGTCAGTTCGACCCCGCTCTGGGCCCCGTGCCCGGCACCGCCAACGAACTTGAGCAAGTGCTGCTCAACCTGCTGAAAAACGCCGCGCAAGCCATTCACCAGCGCGAGGACGGCTGTGAGCCGGGACGGATCATCCTGCGGACCAAACTCAATCCACCGTGGGCGGAAATCCAGGTCGAGGACAATGGCATCGGCATGAGCGAGAGCGTGCGCAAACGCACCTTCGAACCCTTCTTCACCACCAAGGAAATCGGTCAGGGCACCGGGCTTGGCTTGTCGGTTTCGTATTTCATCATCACCAACAACCACAAGGGTCAGATGGAAGTGCAATCGACCCTGGGCCAGGGCACGTGTTTCACCTTGCGCCTGCCGTTGACGAGCACCCCGCTCGTTTCTCAAGAACTCAATCATCTTTCGAGGTAACCATGGGCTTTCGCTTGTCGAAGATCTACACCCGCACCGGCGACAAAGGCGAAACCGGACTGGGAGACGGCCGCCGCGTGCCCAAGGACCACCCGCGGATCGAAGCCATTGGCGAAGTCGATTCATTGAACAGCCAGGTCGGCGTGCTGTTGGCCGGGCTCGAAGCGGAACGTGAAAAGTTTCCCGGATTAAACGAAGTGATCGAGGTATTGGCGCCTTGCCAGCATCGGTTGTTCGATCTCGGTGGCGAACTGGCCATGCCGGAATATCAGGCGTTGAATGCAGCAGAAATCGAACGCCTGGAAGCAGCGATCGATGTGTGGAATGAAGAGCTGGGGCCCTTGGAGAATTTCATTCTGCCGGGCGGTTCGGCGCTGATTGCGCAAGCACATGTGTGTCGAAGCCTGGCGCGCAGTGCCGAGCGCCGGTGTCAGCATTTGAATGCGCTTGAACCGTTGGCCGGGGTTGGCCTGGCGTACATCAATCGGTTGTCGGATCTGTTGTTTGTGGTGGCGCGGGTGATTGCCAGGCGTCAGGGGATTGCGGAGATTTTGTGGCAGCCTGCTGCGAAACCCGGGGTTTAAGCGGCACTCTTAAGGACGCCTTCGCGGGCAAGCCTCGCTCCTACTGGAGAATGCATATCCCTGTAGGAGCGAGGCTTGCCCGCGAATAGGCCGGCAGCTACACCAAAGAATCCGGCCAGAACGCCCGAATCCCCGCCACACCTTGGGCGCCTGCCGCCCAAGCCTGATCAACTTGCGCCGGTCCAACACCACCGAGCAAGAACACCGGCTTGCTGAAACCTTCGATCAACGTTGCAGCCTGCTCCCAACCCAGCGGCTGAGCCCCCGGATGCGTCAGGGTCGGCTGCACCGGCGACAGGGTCACAAAGTCCACGCCCATCTGCTCGGCCAGCGCCAGTTCCTCGGCGTTATGGCAGGACGCCGCCAACCAGCGCGACGCCGGCAGCGGACGACCGGCCGCTGCGTATTTGCGCAGCTGTGCCGAGGTGATGTGCCAACCGGCCGAAGGGAAATCGCCCAACCATTCGAACGGTCCCTTGATCATCAACTGCGCCTTGCCGGCACACAGCCCGGCTGCGTCCACCGCCAGATCACGGTATTTCGGGTCGTAGCCGTTGGGCGCCCGCAGCTGGATCAACTTGATGCCGTTGGCGATGGCTTTCTGAATACCGCGCAGCAGCGCGGGGGTTTCCAGATCTTCAGGCGTAATCAGGTAAGCCGCAGGCAATCGCGCCGCCGCAACGATTGGCTGGTTGGCGGCCGGAAACTCATAGCCCGGCAGATCACGCGGCGCCACCCATTCCAAAGGCTGGCCTTCGGCACCGTGAGGTTCGCCGGAAAAGTCCGAGACCTCCCAGACATCCAGCAGCACTTGTTTGTCCGGATAGTCATGACGGACCTTGATCAGCGGTCGCGCGGCATTGACCACAATTCCCAGCTCTTCATGAAGCTCACGGGCCAGCGCAGTTTCCACGGATTCGTCGGCCTCGACCTTGCCACCCGGGAATTCCCAAAGACCGCCCTGATGCTGAGTGTCGGCGCGCCGGGCGATAAGGATCTTGCCGCTGCTCTCGCGGATAACCGCGGCGGCTACGTGTACTCGTTTCACTGCCCGACCTCCTCCAGACCCGCCTTTTGCCAGGCCTTGAAGGCTGGCCATTGGTAGATCGTTTCGACGTAGGCCTCGTCCGCCACCGGCAATTTCACCTGGTAGGTGCGAAGGCGCACGGCAATCGGTGCGAAGAAGGCATCGGCCAGGGTCGCGCGGCCAAACAGGTATGGACCGGTTTCGGTCGCGGCTGCGCGGCACTCGGCCCACAACGCCAACATGCGTTCGATGTCCGCCTGGACGTCAGCCGGGACCGGCGACAAAGGTGCGTCGCGGCTCAGGTCAAACGGCATGTTGCCGCGCATGGCGAAGAAGCCGGCGTGCATCTGTGCACAGGCCGAACGTGCCTGGGCGCGGGCCGCGACGTCTTTGGGCCAGAGGCCGGCGTGAGGGAATTGTTCGGCCAGGTACTCGGCAATCGCCAGGGAATCGGCGATGGTGCCGTGCTCGGTTTTCAGCAACGGGACTTTGCCGGTCGGCGAATGCTTGAGCAACTGCTCGCGAGTGTCCGGCTGGTTCAGTTTGATCAATTCTTCGGTGTACGGGGCGCCGGCCAAGTCAAGGGCCAGGGCGCCGCGCAGGGACCAGGAGGAATGCAATTTGTCGCCGATGATCAGGTGGAGGCTCATGTTCGGGACCTTTTGATGAGGGGGGACAGGCCAGAATCTTTGGTGTCTGATCGGACCTCTTCGCGGGCAAGCCTCGCTCCTACAGGGATTGCGCGATCCTTGTAGGAGCGAGGCTTGCCCGCGAAAGCGATCTGTCTTACGTACGGTACTCGGCGTTGATCTTCACGTATTCGTGGGACAGGTCCGTGGTCCAGATGGTTTCGCTGCAATCGCCGCGACCCAGTTCGATACGGATGGTGATTTCTTCCTGCTGCATCACCGCTGCGCCCTGGGCTTCGGTGTAGGTCGATGCGCGGGCGCCACGGCTGGCGATGCAGACTTCGCCGAGGAACACGTCGATCTTGCTCACGTCCAGATTCGGTACGCCGGCACGGCCAACGGCAGCCAGGATGCGGCCCCAGTTAGGGTCGGATGCGAACAGCGCGGTCTTGATCAGCGGCGAGTGCGCCACGGTGTAACCGACGTCCAGGCATTCCTGGTGATTGCCGCCGCCGTTGACTTCAACGGTGACGAACTTGGTCGCGCCTTCGCCGTCACGCACGATGGCCTGGGCCACGTCCATGCACACTTCGAACACAGCCTGTTTCAGCTTGGCGAACAGTTCACCACTGGCGGAGGTGATTTCCGGCAGTGCCGCCTGACCGGTAGCGATCAGCATGCAGCAGTCGTTGGTCGAGGTGTCGCCGTCGATGGTGATGCGGTTGAACGACTTGTTGGCGCCGTCCAGCAACAGGTTTTGCAACACGTCGCGGGAGACTTTGGCGTCGGTGGCGATGTAACCGAGCATGGTCGCCATGTTCGGACGGATCATGCCCGCGCCTTTGCTGATGCCGGTAACGGTGATGGTCACGCCGTCATGCTCGAACTGGCGGCTGGCGCCCTTCGGCAGGGTATCGGTGGTCATGATGCCGGTGGCGGCAGCTTCCCAGTTGTTCACCGACAGGTCGTCGAGAGCGGCTTGCAGCGCGCCTTCGATTTTCTCGACCGGCAGCGGTTCGCCGATCACACCGGTGGAGTACGGCAGCACCAGGCTGGCATCGACGCCGGTCAGTTCGGCCAGTTTCGCGCAGGTGCGCTCGGCGGCGGCCAGACCCGGCTCGCCGGTGCCGGCGTTGGCGTTGCCGGTGTTGGTCAGCAGGTAACGCACCGGACCTTGCACACGCTGCTTGGCCAGGATCACCGGAGCGGCGCAAAAGGCGTTCAGGGTAAACACGCCTGCCACGGTGGAGCCTTCGGCGCAGCGCATGACCACGACATCCTTGCGTCCAGGACGCTTGATGCCGGCCGAGGCGATACCGAGTTCAAAACCGGCAACCGGGTGCAACGTTGGCAAAGGACCAAGACCAACAGCCATGAATGCGCTCCTTAATAAATGATGTCTGCACCGCTTTCAGGAAGAACGGTGGTGTAAATGGCAAAACGCCGCGACGGCTGATGCCGGTCGCGGCGCGGGTATTTCAGCGTATGAAACGGGTTTTACTGGATCTGCCCGTGGCAATGCTTGAACTTCTTGCCCGAACCGCAGTAGCACAGTTCGTTACGGCCCAGCTTCTGTTCATTGCGAACCGGTGCGGTGGCGAGGGCTACATCGAGCTCTTCACCCAGCTGTTCCGGTTGATCAAGACCAGGCGCTTCAGCGTGCTCGAACTGCATGCGCGCCGCCAGTGCTTCGGCTTCCTGGCGCAGGCGTTGCTCTTCTTCGATCGGATCTTCGCGGCGAACCTGAACGTGCGACAGCACACGGATCGAGTCGCGCTTGATCGAATCCAGCAGCTCGGAGAACAGCGTGAACGACTCGCGCTTGTACTCTTGCTTCGGGTTCTTCTGCGCATAGCCACGCAAGTGGATGCCGTGACGCAGGTGGTCCATGGTCGACAGGTGGTCTTTCCACAGGTCGTCCAGCACGCGCAGCACGATTTGCTTCTCGAAGGTGCGCAGCGCGTCGGCGCCCGCCTGGTCTTCTTTCTCGTTGTACGCCGCGATGAGCTCCTGCATCAGCTTCTCGCGCAGGGTTTCTTCGTACAGGTGATCGTCTTCGTCGAGCCATTGCTGGATCGGCAGCGCCACACCGAAGTCGCTCTGCAACGCTGCTTCCAGACCAGACACGTCCCACTGCTCAGGCAGCGACTGCGGTGGAATGTGGGCGCTGACGGTAGCGTTGAGTACGTCCTGACGGAAGTCGGCGATGGTTTCACCGATGTTGTCGGCGGCTAGCAACGTGTTGCGCATGTGATAGATCACTTTACGCTGTTCGTTGTTGACGTCATCGAACTCGAGCAGTTGTTTACGAATGTCGAAGTTGCGACCTTCAACCTTGCGCTGAGCCTTCTCGATGGCGTTGGTCACCATGCGGTGCTCGATCGCTTCACCGGACTGCATGCCCAATGCTTTCATGAAGTTCTTCACCCGGTCAGAGGCGAAGATGCGCATCAGGCTGTCTTCCAGCGACAGGTAGAAACGGCTGGAACCGGCGTCACCCTGACGACCGGCACGACCACGCAACTGGTTGTCGATACGGCGCGATTCGTGACGTTCGGACGCAATCACCTGCAAGCCACCCGACTCCAGCACTTGCTGGTGACGCTTCTGCCAGTCGGCCTTGATCTGGGCAATCTGCTCCGGCGTCGGGTCTTCCAGAGACGCGACTTCCACTTCCCAGTTGCCGCCCAACAGAATGTCGGTACCACGACCGGCCATGTTGGTGGCGATGGTCAGTGCGCCTGGACGACCGGCCTGGGCAATGATTTCGGCTTCTTTTTCGTGGAACTTGGCGTTCAGGACCTTGTGTTCGATGCCTTCCTTCTGCAGCAGCGCAGACATGTGCTCGGAAGTTTCGATGGTTGCAGTACCCACCAGCACCGGACGGCCGTGAGTCATGCACTCCTTGATGTCGTTGATGATCGCCGCGTATTTCTCTTCGGCGGTCAGGAACACCAGGTCGTTGTAGTCTTTACGCGCCAAAGGCTTGTTCGGCGGGATCACCATGACCTGCAGGCCGTAGATCTGGTGGAATTCGAACGCTTCGGTGTCTGCGGTACCGGTCATGCCGGACAACTTGTTGTACAGACGGAAGTAGTTCTGGAACGTGGTCGACGCCAACGTCTGGCTTTCGGCCTGGATGTTCAGGTTTTCCTTGGCTTCGATAGCCTGGTGCAGGCCTTCGGACAAACGGCGACCCGGCATGGTACGACCGGTGTGTTCGTCGACCAGGACAACCTGACCGTCCTGCACGATGTATTCAACGTTGCGGTTGAACAGCTTGTGCGCACGCAGGCCGGCATAGACGTGGGTCAGCAGGCCCAGGTTATGCGCCGAATACAGGCTCTCGCCTTCAGCCAGCAGGCCGACGCGGGTCAGCATGTCTTCGATGAACTGGTGACCGGCTTCGTTGAGTTCGACCTGACGGGTCTTCTCGTCGACGGTGTAATGGCCGGCCTTGGTGACTTCGCCTTCGACTTCTTCGACGTGCAATTGCAGCTGCGGGATCAGTTTGTTGATCTCGATGTACAGCTTCGAGCTGTCCTCGGCCTGACCGGAAATGATCAGCGGGGTACGGGCTTCGTCGATGAGGATGGAGTCGACTTCGTCGATCACGGCAAAGTTGAGTTCGCGCTGGAATTTTTCTTCCATGCTGAACGCCATGTTGTCGCGCAGGTAGTCGAAACCGAATTCGTTGTTGGTGCCGTAGGTGATGTCGGCGGCGTAGGCCTGACGTTTCTCTTCCGGCGGCTGGAAAGGTGTAACCACACCGACCGTCATGCCGAGGAATTCGTAGAGCGGACGCATCCAGTTGGCGTCACGGCGGGCCAGATAGTCGTTCACGGTAACAACGTGCACGCCTTTGCCGGACAGCGCGTTGAGGTAAACGCCCAGTGTGGCCACCAGGGTCTTGCCTTCACCGGTACGCATTTCCGCGATCATGCCTTCATGCAAGGTCATGCCGCCGATCAGCTGGACATCGAAGTGGCGCATACCCATGACGCGCTTACCGGCTTCGCGGGCGACCGCAAAGGCTTCTGGCAGCAGCTTGTCGAGGGTTTCCCCTTTGGCGATGCGGGCCTTGAACTCATCCGTCTTGGCACGCAATTGATCGTCCGAAAGGGCCACCATTTGCTCTTCGAAGGCATTGACGAGTTGCACCGTCTTGAGCATGCGTTTGACTTCACGCTCGTTCTTGCTTCCAAAAAGTTTCTTTAACAAAGGCGCAAACATATCGGCAGGATCTTCCACACTAAAGGGATGGAGGGCGGCCCCGTGAGTCGCCCGTGCAGCCCTCATGGCCGCATGCGAACGAGCATTCTACCCGGAAACGATGGTGAGGAAAGTGGCGTTGTTCCACGATGCATGCACTGCGCTGTTACGGGGCTCACTTAAAATAAGGGCTTTTTGCTGAACTTCAAGCCACTGACGGCAGAAGTTACTTGTTGATTTAATGGGTAAAGCGCGCGCAAAGCAATGGGTCGGGTGCAACCAGTGCTTTCTGCTACCATGGCGGCTCTGTTACTTCAGGTGTCTGATCATGGCATTTCGCCCTCTTACGGCCAGAGCACCCGCCGTTCTGCTTCGCGAAGCCAAACCGCTGAAAGCCATTTTTGGCCATGCTCAACGCCTGGGTCATTTACAACGCCTGCTCGAAAGCCAATTGCAGCCCGCTGCGCGCGAACATTGCCATGTGGCTTCGTGGCGCGAAGGCAGCTTGTTGCTGATTGTCACTGACGGACATTGGGCAACGCGTCTGCGCTATCAACAGAAGCGTCTGCAACGGCAGTTGCAGATGTTTGATGAGTTCGCCAGCCTGACGCGGATTCTGTTCAAGGTGCAGCCGCCGACCGTTCAGCAAGGCGCGGCCGGGCATACCATCAGTTTGTCGACGGATGCGGGGGCGACGATCCAGGCTACGGCTGAGGGGATCAGCGATCCTAATCTCAGGGCTGCCCTCGAACGACTGGCCGCTCACGCCAAACCAAAAGACTGACACGGCCCCTGTAGGAGCGAGGCTTGCCCGCGAAGAGGCCCTTGAGGGCGCCAAAAG
>NZ_JAGYFX010000064.1:0-34441 GCF_019946615.1 Pseudomonas sp. BF-R-01 | reverse complement strand
CTGATGCACCGTGATCGCCAGCAAGCCGGCTCCTACAAGGATCGGTTATCAGCTTTTGTTTTGCAGGCGCACGGCAAGTACGTCGCAAGGTGCGCCGTGCAGTACGTCATTGGCGGTGGAGCCCAGCAGCAATGCCAGGCCATGCCGGCCATGGCTGCCCACCACGATCAGGTCGCAGGTCTGCTCTTTGGCCAGGTGATGAATCTCCTGGCGTGGCTGGCCGTAGGTCAGGTGGCTGTACTCTTTGGAGAGTTCCGGGTACTTCACGATCAGCCGGTCAAGACGTTCCTTGGCCTGATCGAACTGTTGCTGCTGCAACTGGGAAAGGTCCATCGGCACGTCGCCGCCAAAGGCCATGGCCATCGGCTCGACAATGTGCACCAGGGACAGTTTCGCGCCGTTGCTCACCGACAGTTCGCGAGCTCGGTGGATGACAGGGTCGCACTCTTCGGTCAGGTCTACAGCGACCAGAATGTGGTTGTAGGGCATGAGGTGCTCCTCCTGAGGATTGCAATATTGGTAAGTATGGCTGGTTTCAAGCGCAGTGTTTTCAAAGTGACTCAAAGCGCTCATCAAGAATCGGGAGTACAGATATGACGGTCTGGATAGTGGTGTCAATCCTGTTGGTGGTTCTCAGTCCGCTGGCGTGGTTGCGTCCGTCCCGTGGGCAGAGCGGCCGCATGGCCCTGCGCATGGAGGCGCGACGCATCGGGCTGGCCATGCAGCTGGCGCCTCAGGAGTGGCCGCACTGGCTGAGCCAGGAACCGCCGAGCCCTTGCGCGCAGTACCATCGACCGCGTCGCGGCAATCAGCCTGCTTGCTGGAGTTACTGGCAAAAGTCTCCGGGCGTTTGGGTGAATCAATGGCAGGAGGTCTGTGAGGATCCGGCGTTGCTGATTCATTTCGAAAAGTTGCCGGCCAACGTCTACAAGGTCGAAGCGGACAAGCAGATGATCACGTTGTACTGGGGCGAAAAGGGCGAAGCGACAGTTTTGCAACAAATCGATGCAACCCTCAAAGCATTAGCCTGACTCTCGATCCCCTGTAGGAGCGAGCGGTGCGGCGATCCGACTTGCCCGCGAAGGCGTCCAACCTGACACACCGCTTTCGCGGGCAAGCCTCGCTCCTACGATTGTCCAGGCAATAAAAAGCCCGACATTCAACATCGGGCTGGAGTTGGCCAGGCAGGCCGGTAATTCGCTGTGCGCTGATCTTACGCCGGGCATTCGCCGACGCGTTCATATTTTTTCCTCAACCTCCCGCCCAGCGTAGCCCGTTAAACAAAGGCTGCCGTGAATTAGGGCGACTTTTCTAACTATTGATTCTATGAATGGCCTCACATGCAGCCGGGTGTTGCAGGTCTTCGTGTTACGGAAATGACCGGAAAGTCGCGTTTCAACCCGTGTTTTGGGCGATTGACAATTGTCGGAAATTCCGTGAAGGTGACGTACCCAAATCAAACGGGCGTATGAATTGAGCGTTTGTATTTCAGATCGCTCCTACAGAATCCCGACTATCGCGTTGGCGGGTGTGCCGGGTGGATTGGCGTAGCATCGACGATAAACGTCACTGCCAAGCCATTCGCCTGCTTCCGACGTGTACTGTTCAGCTTCCATATCGTGGAGATCAGTTGATGATTTACGAAGGTAAAGCCATCACGGTTAAGGCTCTTGAAAGTGGCATCGTCGAATTGAAATTCGACCTCAAGGGTGAGTCCGTCAACAAGTTCAACCGTCTAACCCTGAACGAACTGCGTCAGGCCGTAGACACCATCAAGGCAGATGCTTCGATCAAGGGTGTGATCGTCAGCAGCGGCAAGGACGTGTTCATCGTCGGCGCCGACATCACCGAATTTGTCGAGAACTTCAAGCTGCCGGATGCAGAGCTTGTCGCTGGCAACCTCGAAGCCAACAAGATTTTCAGCGATTTCGAAGACCTCAACGTCCCGACTGTCGCCGCGATCAACGGCATCGCCTTGGGTGGCGGTCTGGAAATGTGCCTGGCGGCGGACTACCGCGTCATGTCCGTCACGGCCAAGATCGGTCTGCCGGAAGTCAAACTTGGTATCTACCCGGGTTTTGGCGGCACTGTGCGCCTGCCGCGCCTGATCGGTGCCGACAACGCCATCGAGTGGATTGCCGCCGGTAAGGAAAACCGTGCTGAAGACGCGCTGAAAGTCGGCGCAGTCGATGCAGTGGTTGCACCTGAGAAACTGCAGGAAGCCGCTCTGGAACTGATCAAACGCGCCATCTCCGGCGAGTTCGACTACAAGGCCAAGCGTCAGCCGAAGCTGGAAAAGCTGAAACTGAACGCCATCGAACAAATGATGGCTTTCGAAACCGCCAAAGGTTTCGTGGCAGGCCAGGCTGGCCCGAACTACCCGGCACCGGTTGAAGCGATCAAGACCATCCAGAAAGCTGCGAACTTCGGTCGCGACAAAGCGCTGGAAGTCGAAGCCGCCGGTTTCGTCAAACTGGCCAAGACCTCTGCCGCGCAGAGCTTGATCGGTCTGTTCCTGAACGACCAGGAACTGAAGAAAAAGGCCAAGGCCTACGACGAAATCGCCAAAGACGTGAAGCAGGCTGCCGTATTGGGCGCCGGCATCATGGGTGGCGGTATCGCTTATCAGTCGGCCTCCAAAGGCACGCCGATCCTGATGAAAGACATCAACGAGCACGGCATCGAGCAAGGCCTGGCTGAAGCCGCCAAGCTGCTGGTCGGTCGCGTTGATAAAGGTCGCATGACCGCGGCGAAAATGGCCGAAGTGCTCAACGGCATTCGTCCGACCCTGTCCTACGGCGACTTCGGTCACGTGGATCTGGTGGTTGAAGCGGTCGTCGAGAACCCTAAGGTCAAGCAGGCTGTGCTGGCTGAAGTGGAAGACAAGGTCAAAGAGGACACCATCCTCGCGTCCAACACCTCGACCATTTCCATCACCTTGCTGGCCAAAGCCCTCAAGCGCCCGGAAAACTTCGTCGGCATGCACTTCTTCAACCCGGTGCACATGATGCCGCTGGTTGAAGTGATTCGTGGCGAGAAGTCCAGCGAGCTGGCCGTTGCCACTACCGTTGCCTACGCCAAGAAAATGGGCAAGAACCCGATCGTCGTCAACGACTGCCCGGGCTTCCTGGTCAACCGCGTCCTGTTCCCGTACTTCGGCGGCTTCGCCAAACTGGTCAGCGCCGGTGTGGACTTCGTCCGTATCGACAAGGTCATGGAAAAATTCGGCTGGCCGATGGGCCCGGCGTACCTGATGGACGTGGTCGGCATCGACACCGGCCACCACGGTCGCGACGTTATGGCTGAAGGCTTCCCGGACCGCATGAAAGACGACCGCAGTTCGGCTGTCGACGTGCTCTACGAAGCCAAGCGCCTGGGCCAGAAGAATGGCAAGGGCTTCTACGCCTACGAGACCGACAAGAAGGGCAAGCAGAAGAAAGTCGCCGACCCGTCGGTACTGGAAGTGCTCAAGCCAATCGTCTTTGAACAGCGCGAAGTGACTGACGAAGACATCATCAACTGGATGATGATCCCGCTGTGCCTGGAAACCGTGCGTTGCCTGGAAGACGGCATCGTCGAAACCGCTACCGAAGCCGACATGGGTCTGGTCTACGGTATTGGTTTCCCTCCATTCCGTGGCGGTGCGCTGCGCTACATCGATTCGATCGGTGTTGCCGAGTTCGTTGCCCTGGCTGACCAGTACGCTGATTTGGGCGCGCTGTACCACCCGACCGCAAAACTGCGTGAAATGGCCAAAACCGGCCAACGGTTCTTCGGTTAAGCGTCCCAACTTTTGAGCGAGAGTGAAATTTTATGAGCTTGAATCCAAGAGACGTCGTGATTGTCGACTTCGGTCGTACTCCGATGGGCCGCTCCAAGGGCGGCATGCACCGCAACACCCGTGCTGAAGATATGTCGGCGCACCTGATCAGCAAATTGCTGGAACGCAACGTCAAGGTCGACCCGAACGAAGTCGAAGACGTGATCTGGGGCTGTGTGAACCAGACCCTGGAGCAGGGCTGGAACATCGCTCGCATGGCGTCGCTGATGACTCAGATCCCGCACACCGCTGCCGGCCAGACCGTCAGCCGCCTGTGCGGCTCGTCGATGAGCGCTCTGCACACTGCTGCGCAAGCGATCATGACCGGCAACGGTGACGTATTCGTCGTCGGCGGCGTCGAGCATATGGGCCACGTGAGCATGATGCACGGTGTCGATCCGAACCCGCACATGTCGCTGTACGCGGCGAAAGCCTCGGGCATGATGGGCCTGACCGCTGAAATGCTGGGCAAAATGCACGGCATCACTCGCGAACAGCAGGACGCTTTCGGCGTGCGCTCCCACCAGCTCGCCCACAAGGCGACTGTGGAAGGCAAGTTCAAAGACGAAATCATCCCGATGCAGGGCTACGACGAGAACGGTTTCCTGAAACTGTTCGACTACGACGAAACCATTCGTCCGGAAACTACCCTGGAAAGCCTGGCGGCGTTGAAGCCAGCGTTTAACCCGAAGGGTGGCACCGTGACAGCCGGTACTTCGTCGCAAATCACCGATGGTGCTTCGTGCATGATCGTGATGTCGGCGCAGCGTGCACAGGATCTGGGTATCCAGCCTCTGGCGGTGATTCGTTCGATGGCAGTGGCAGGTGTGGATCCGGCAATCATGGGCTATGGTCCAGTACCGGCAACACAGAAAGCACTGAAGCGCGCGGGCCTTGGCATCAACGATATCGACTTCTTCGAGCTCAACGAAGCTTTCGCCGCACAGGCCCTGCCAGTGCTGAAAGATCTGAAAGTGCTCGACAAGATGAACGAGAAGGTTAACCTGCACGGCGGCGCGATCGCCCTGGGTCACCCGTTCGGTTGCTCCGGTGCGCGTATCTCCGGCACTTTGCTGAACGTGATGAAGCAAAATGGCGGCACCTTCGGGGTAGCCACCATGTGCATTGGTCTCGGCCAAGGCATCTCCACCGTCTTCGAACGCGTTTAAGCGTTCCGTTGACGGAAGCCGGGGCCAAGTGCCCCGGTTTTTGTTTTTCCGGATTTATTTTGTTTTTATTTTGAAAAAATTTGAGTGAGGGCCAAACCATGCCGATACAACCTGGGCTCTACCAACATTACAAAGGTCCGCAGTACCGCGTATTCAGTATTGCGCGGCATTCGGAAACGGAAGAAGAAGTGGTCTTCTACCAAGCCCTGTATGGCGATTACGGCTTTTGGGTGCGCCCCTTGAGCATGTTCCTGGAGTCGGTCGAGGTTGACGGTGAACAGGTGCCACGCTTTGCTTTGGTGCAAGCCGAACCGAGCCTTTTTACCAAGCCATAAGCTGAGAGCGCGCAGAACCCTGCGCTTGACCTCACCTTGTAGCCACTATATATAGCGGTGCCGCGTCAGGCGCCAACCGCCTTTCACTTCTAGAATTCAGGAATTTTCTGATCCATGGGCAAATCGCTGGTCATTGTGGAATCCCCGGCTAAGGCCAAGACCATCAACAAGTATCTGGGTAACCAATACGTGGTGAAGTCGAGTATCGGCCATATCCGAGACCTGCCCACCAGCGGTTCGGCTAGCGCCAGCAAAGAGCCAGCCGCCAAGCGCGGCAAAGCCGCTGCGGGTGAAGGTCCGGTGCTCTCGCCTAAAGAGAAAGCGCGCAAGCAGCTGGTCTCGCGCATGGGTGTCGATCCCGATCATGGCTGGAAAGCCAAGTACGAGATCCTCCCGGGCAAGGAAAAGGTTATCGAAGAGCTGCGCCGGCTCGCCAAGGATGCTGACACCATCTATCTCGCAACCGACTTGGATCGCGAGGGGGAAGCCATTGCCTGGCACCTGCGCGAAGCCATCGGTGGTGACGACAGCCGCTACAAGCGCGTGGTGTTCAACGAAATCACCAAGAAAGCGATTCAGGAAGCCTTCTCCAAACCAGGCGAGCTGGACATCGACCGTGTCAACGCCCAGCAGGCGCGTCGTTTCCTCGACCGCGTGGTGGGTTACATGGTTTCGCCGCTGCTGTGGGCCAAGATCGCCCGTGGCCTGTCCGCCGGTCGCGTGCAATCGGTTGCCGTGAAGCTGGTGGTGGAGCGTGAGCGTGAAATCCGCGCGTTCATCCCGGAAGAGTACTGGGAAGTCCACGCTGACCTCGGCACTGCCAAGGGCGCTACCGTGCGTTTCGACGTCGCTCGCGAGAAGGGCGAAGCGTTCAAGCCGCTGAACGAAGCCCAGGCCATGGCTGCGCTGGAGAAGCTCAAGGCTTCCAGCTACAGCATCGTCAAGCGCGAAGACAAACCGACCAGCAGCAAGCCGTCGGCACCGTTCATCACGTCCACCCTGCAGCAGGCCGCGAGCAACCGCCTGGGCTTCGGCGTGAAGAAAACCATGATGATGGCCCAGCGCTTGTACGAAGCCGGCTACATCACTTATATGCGTACCGACTCCACCAACCTCTCGGCCGATGCCGTGACGATGGCGCGTACGTATATTGAAGGTGAATTCGGCAAGAAGTACCTGCCGGAAACCCCGAACGTCTACAGCAGCAAAGAAGGCGCACAAGAGGCTCACGAAGCGATTCGTCCGTCTGACGCCAACACCGAGCCAAGCAAGCTGTCGGGCATGGAGCGTGATGCAGAGCGGCTTTACGAGCTGATCTGGCGCCAGTTCCTCGCCTGCCAGATGCTGCCGGCGCAATACCTGTCGACCACGGTCACTGTCGGTGCCGGCGATTTCGAGCTGCGCGCCAAGGGCCGTATCCTCAAGTTCGACGGTTACACCCGCGTCATGCCGCAAATCGCCAAGCCTGGCGATGACGACGTGCTGCCGGACATGGCCCAGGGCGACGCGATGAAGCTGATCAAGCTTGATCCGACCCAGCACTTCACCAAGCCGCCGGCGCGTTACTCGGAAGCGAGCCTGGTGAAAGAAATGGAAAAACGCGGTATCGGTCGTCCTTCGACCTACGCGGCGATCATTTCGACCATCCAGGACCGTGGTTATGTAGCGCTGCACAACCGTCGTTTCTACTCGGAAAAGATGGGTGACATCGTCACCGAGCGTCTGTCCGAGAGCTTCTCCAATCTCATGGACTACGGCTTCACCGCCGGCATGGAAGAGAATCTCGATGACGTGGCCCAGGGCGAGCGCGACTGGAAAAACGTGCTGGACGAGTTCTACGGCGACTTCAAGAAGAAGCTCGAAGTGGCCGAAAGCCCGGAAAGCGGCATGCGTGCCAACCAGCCGGTAATGACCGACATTCCGTGCCTGACCTGTGGCCGTCCGATGCAGATCCGTACCGCATCGACCGGCGTGTTCCTCGGTTGCTCGGGTTACAGCCTGCCGCCGAAAGAGCGCTGCAAGGCCACCGTCAACCTGGTGCCGGGTGATGAAATCGCCGCGGACGACGAGGGTGAGTCGGAATCGCTGGTGCTGCGTGGCAAGCATCGTTGCCCGATCTGCAGCACGGCGATGGACGCTTACCTGCTCGACGAGAAGCGCAAGCTGCACATCTGCGGCAACAACCCGGATTGCGACGGCTACGAAATCGAAGAGGGCACCTATCGCATCAAGGGCTACGAAGGTCCGAGCCTGGAATGCGACAAGTGTGGCAGCGAGATGCAGCTCAAGACTGGCCGTTTCGGCAAGTTCTTCGGTTGCACCAACGCAACGTGCAAGAACACCCGCAAACTGCTGAAAAGCGGTGATGCGGCGCCGCCGAAGATGGATCCGGTGAAGATGCCTGAGCTGAAATGCGAAAAGGTCAACGACACTTATATCCTGCGCGACGGGGCTTCCGGTCTGTTCCTGGCCGCCAGCCAGTTCCCGAAAAACCGCGAGACCCGTGCGCCGCTGGTCATGGAAATCATCCCGCACAAGGATGAGATCGATCCGAAGTACCACTTCCTCTGTGAAGCGCCGAAAAAGGACCCGGACGGTCTCCCTGCCGTGATCCGTTACAGCCGCAAGACCAAAGAGCAGTACGTGCAGACGGAAGTCGACGGTAAGCCGACTGGCTGGAAAGCGTATTATGACGGCGGCAAGTGGACGGTTGAAGACAAGCGTCCAGCAGCCAAAGCTTAAACAGCGCTGTAATTAAAAGGCCGCATGACAACCCTCGGGTTTTCATGCGGCCTTTTTGTTTGGGGCTTGCGGTGTGCTTGGGTGATCCACGACACTGTCTGACCTGCGTGAAGCAATTATTTCGTTGTGGAGGCTGCCGTCATGGCCCACGAACTCTATACCCGTACCAATCAGAAGATTTATTTCGCCGGCCTGTCGCTGGAAGCGCTTGCCAAGGCTGAAGAGGGGCGGGCGATGAACTCCCTGGCGCTGATTCAGGCCGGGCGCGAATCGGCGTTGTTTCACTTGTACGGTGCGTTGCTGGGGCTGTGCCATGAAATTGCCGGTTTCTATCGCTTGCCTCAGGCCAATGCGCCTCGGGCGGAGATGTTGCTGACTCGGGAAGTGCTGGAAGCCATTGCCATTCCGGAAATGGCCGAGATGGTCGAGTTGGCGCAAAACCCGGAAACCTGGCTGGCCAAGCTGCTGTCGGCTCATGCTGCGTTGTTCCAGCCGCCGCGTGCACCGCACAAACCCAAGGGCGACGTGACGCAGCCGCTGATCCTGGCCGTTAATCTGGATGAAGAAGATTCGCCGGAAGAGCTGAGCCGGGAGGAATTGGAGAGCTGGCGTCAGAACCTGAAAGGCCTGGCGATTCGTTTTCGCGAAGGGTTGAATGAGTGCTGAGGGATTGAGTGTTTAACGGAGGGTCCGACGGGCTGTCCGTTTCAGGGATGAGTGCTGTGAGAAATGTCTCTTCGTAATGGCATCTGGTCAAGATCCTGAGCGAAGCCTGTCCGATGCCTATATAATCGCCGCCTTTCGTGGAGAACAGACCTTTATGCCAACGTCCTTTCTAGAAATTGTCGAGTTACCAGACGGCCGAATCGAGCTGCGCAGGGCCGAGGACGAGGGTTCTCTGGTTACTTTGGATTTCTCTGAGGATGCCAAAGCGTTCCTGCAGGGCCAACACGTGGAAGTCGCCAAGGCGATGTTGAGCGTCGGCGTTCAGATGGCTGGCCGCTTGGTTGAAGGTGATTTCAATACGGATGAGAGCTCACGGGTCCTTCATTGATCCCGTTCGTCGCTTTTTCCTGATACCGCTACAGACCGGCTTCTCTATCCTTGGAGAAGCCCCGCGCAGTTCAATGCGTGCTTCGTTTAACCCAGTCGAATGTTCAGGCTTTGTGCGTCCCCGGTCCGGGCGGCGCTGATCAACTGTTGCCGTGAAGTGGTGCTCAGTGGATTGAGCCAGCTGACGACCGTGTGGCTGCGACCCAGACGCAACGCTTCGCAGGTCAGTTGTTGTGCGCTCTGGGTGCCGCGCGGTTGCAGCAATAGAATGCGTTCACGATTCAGGCCGGCGTCTCGAAGCCAGGTTTGTGTCAGGCTGGCCGGCGGGGCGATCAATGTCAGCCAGCGCGCGTCCTGATCCTCGCTCAGTTCCCTGAGGATCGGTGCCAGAAGGCTCAGGCAGTTCCCGGCCGCACCACGCAATGACAGCTCACTGAAAACTTCAGGTTCGGCGCTCCAGGGCGACTCGACCACATCCTTCAGAATCGGTGCCATCGGCTGCACCATGAACGCCTCGAACAACGGCAGTTGGGCTTGCTGTGATGTGTGTGGGAACTGCATAAAGCCTCCTTTAGCGGCGAATGACGCCGACACTCAAGCCTTCGATCACCAGTTCCTGATCTTTCAGGTTCACTTCGATAGGGGCGAATTCAGGGTTTTCTGCAATCAACCAGACTTTGCTGCCGTCACGCTTGAAGCGTTTAACCGTAACTTCGTCGCCGATCCGCGCCACCACGATCTGGCCGTTGCGGGCCTCACGGGTGGTATGGACAGCCAGCAGGTCGCCGTCGAAAATGCCCACGTCCTTCATGCTCATGCCATGAACGCGCAGTAAATAGTCCGCGCGAGGATGGAAAAAGGCAGGGTTGATGTTGCAGGATTCTTCGATGTGCTGCTGGGCAAGGATCGGTGCACCGGCAGCCACTCGGCCAATGATGGGCAGGGTGGATTCGTCGGCCTTGGCTTCGAAACCAGGGATGCGAATGCCGCGGGATGCGCCCGGCGTCATCTCGATCGCACCCTTGCGAGCCAGCGCCTTGAGGTGTTCTTCCGCTGCGTTGGGCGACTTGAAACCCAGTTCCTGAGCGATTTCCGCGCGGGTCGGCGGGTAGCCGTTGTCTTCCAGGCAGCGTTTGATGAAGGCCAGAATCTCGGCTTGGCGTGGCGTCAGCTTTAGCATATTGATCGCTCTGTCTTTTTATACAGTGACTGGGATTATATACAGTGAAAGCGACTTGGCAATGCCCCTTTTTTTACCGGCCGCCAGACGGTCGATCAGCCGGCTGATTAAAGCGTCGTCGTTGTATGGTTAAATAGCTGACCGGCCATTCCCAAAACGAACCACCAGACTTGACAAGGCCTGGGCTGAAACGTATGTTTCAAACAAGTGTTTGTCAGGCGGAGTAGCCATGGCCCAGTCGGAAACCGTTGAACGCATTCTTGATGCTGCCGAGCAGTTGTTCGCGGAAAAAGGTTTCGCAGAAACCTCGTTGCGTCTGATCACCAGCAAGGCCGGTGTCAATCTGGCGGCGGTGAACTATCACTTCGGGTCGAAGAAGGCGCTGATTCAAGCCGTCTTCTCGCGCTTTCTCGGGCCGTTCTGTTTAAGCCTTGATAAAGAGCTGGAGCGGCGTCAGGCCAAGCCCGAGAACAAACCGACACTTGAAGAACTGCTCGAAATTCTCGTCGAGCAAGCCCTGGTGGTACAGCCACGCAGCGGCAACGATCTCTCGATTTTCATGCGTTTGCTGGGGCTGGCGTTCAGTCAGAGCCAGGGTCACCTGCGTCGTTATCTGGAAGACATGTACGGCAAGGTATTCCGTCGCTACATGATGCTGGTCAACGAAGCCGCGCCACGCATTCCGCCGATCGAGCTGTTCTGGCGCGTGCATTTCATGCTGGGTGCGGCAGCGTTCAGCATGTCCGGTATCAAGGCCTTGCGCGCGATTGCCGAGACCGATTTCGGTGTCAACACCTCCATTGAACAAGTGATGCGCCTGATGGTGCCGTTCCTGGCTGCTGGCATGCGCGCCGAAACCGGCGTGACCGACACGGCCATGGCCACTGCGCAATTGCGTCCGCGCAGCAAATCGACACAGGTTGCCGCCAAGGTTTAACCGCGCACGGGTGGGCGCGGCAGCTGACATCCGCTAAGCTAGCCGCCCATGCCGACTCTCGTTCTGAACCCGCTCCCCATAGATATCGCCGACCTGCCGGGTAAAGTCCGCAGCGGCGAACGCGTGCGAGCCGGGTTTATCGTTATCAAGGAATCTCTATGACTGCTGGCCTGCAAGGCTCGTTGATGGTGGACGTCGCCGGTACCTGGCTGACGGCTGAAGATCGCCAATTGTTACGCCAACCGGAAGTGGGCGGCCTGATCATTTTTGCCCGCAACATCGAACACCCGCGCCAGGTGCGTGAACTGAGCGCCGCCATCCGCGCCGTTCGACCTGATCTGCTGCTGGCAGTGGATCAGGAGGGCGGTCGGGTGCAGCGCCTGCGCCAGGGCTTCGTGCGACTGCCGGCCATGCGCGCCATTGCCGACAACCTGAACGCCGAATACCTGGCCGAGCAGTGCGGCTGGATCATGGCGACCGAAGTGTTGGCCGTCGGCCTAGACCTGAGCTTTGCCCCGGTGCTGGATCTGGATTACCAGCGCAGCGCCGTGGTCGGTACCCGTTCGTTCGAAGGTGACCCGGAACGCGCCGCGCTGCTGGCAGGTGCATTTATCCGTGGCATGAACAGCGCCGGCATGGCCGCCACCGGTAAGCACTTCCCTGGCCACGGCTGGGCGGAGGCCGATTCCCACGTCGCGATCCCGAATGACGAGCGCAGCCTCGATGAAATCCGCGCCAACGACCTGGTGCCGTTTGCCAAATTGAGCAAGCAACTGGCCGCCGTCATGCCGGCCCATGTCATTTATCCACAAGTCGATTCCCAGCCGGCCGGCTTCTCCCGCCGCTGGTTGCAGGACATCCTGCGCGGCGAGTTGCAGTTCGACGGCGTGATCTTCAGCGACGACCTGTCGATGGCCGGCGCTCACGTGGTCGGCGATGCTGCCAGCCGTATCGAAGCCGCGCTGAGCGCTGGTTGCGACATGGGCCTGGTGTGCAACGACCGCGCCGCTGCGGAGCTCGCGCTGAGTGCCGCCCAGCGTCTGAAGGTCAAGCCGTCCGAGCGCATTGCGCGGATGCGCGGCCAGTCGTATGCCAGCACTGAATACCGTCAAGACCCGCGCTGGCTGACGGCCATTGGTGCGCTCAAAGACGCTCAACTGATTGAATAAGGGCTTTACGTTATGACGGTTTACGCGATTATCGGTGGCACCGGCCTGACTCAACTGGAAGGCCTGAGCATTCGTCAGTCACTGGCGGTGGACACCCCTTACGGCACGCCTTCGGCCGAGGTGCAGATCGGTGAGTACGCCGGCAAGGAAGTGCTGTTCCTCGCGCGTCACGGTCACCCGCACCGTTTCCCGCCGCATCAGGTGAACTACCGCGCCAACCTCTGGGCACTTAAGCAGGCCGGCGCCGAAGCGATTCTTGCGGTCAACGCAGTCGGTGGGATTCATGCCGCGATGGGCACCGGGCATTTCTGCGTGCCGCATCAACTGATCGATTACACCAGCGGTCGCGAACACACCTATTTTGCCGATGACCTGGAACAGGTCACCCACATCGACTTCAGCTATCCCTACAGCGAACCGCTGCGCGAGCAATTGATCGCGGCATTGGCGGCTGAAGGCGTTGGCTACAGCAGTCATGGCGTGTATGCCTGCACGCAGGGGCCGCGCCTGGAAACGGTGGCGGAAATTGCGCGACTGGAGCGTGACGGTTGCGACATCGTCGGCATGACCGGCATGCCGGAAGCGGCATTGGCGCGTGAGCTGGAGCTGGATTACGCGTGCCTGGCGCTGGTGGTGAACCCGGCGGCGGGCAAGTCGACGGCTGTGATTACCATGGCCGAGATCGAGCAGGCGTTGCATGACGGAATGGGCAAGGTGAAGTCGACGTTGGCGCGGGTGCTTAAAGGTTAGTCTGTCGATAGACCGAGTCGACGCTATCGCGAGCAGGCTCGCTCCCACAGGGGGATTTGGGTAGGCCAGAACCCTTGTGGGAGCGAGCCTGCTCGCGATGGCAATCTAACTGGCGCCGCTACTTATCGATTTTCTCCGGCAGCGGCGCAAACAACGCCTCAATATCATCACTCTGCAGCTTCCAGTCCCCAGCCTTGCGCCCATCCAGCACGCCTGCTGCCAAATCGGATTTTTCCTTCTGCAGGTGCTGAATTTTCTCTTCCACCGTGCCCCGGGCAATCATCTTGTAAACGAACACCGGTTTCTCCTGGCCGATGCGATACGCGCGGTCGGTTGCCTGGTTTTCCGTCGCCGGGTTCCACCACGGATCGTAGTGAATCACCGTATCCGCCTCCGTCAGGTTCAAGCCAACACCGCCTGCCTTCAAGCTGATCAGAAAGATCTGACGCTTGCCGCTCTGGAAGTCTTTCACCGGGGAGCGTCGGTCGCGAGTCTGGCCGGTCAGCAACGCATACTCCACGCCGCGCTTCTTCAGTTCGACCTCGATTAACGCCAGCATCGAAGTGAACTGCGAAAACAGCAGAATCCGTCGGCCTTCCTCGAACAACTCCTCAAGCATTTCCATCAGGCTGTCGAGCTTGCCCGAGGTGCTTCCGCGCGTCGGCAGGGCCGCGTCGTTGACCAGGCGCAAGTCGCAGCAGACCTGGCGCAGCTTCAGCAGCGCCTCAAGGATGATGATCTGGCTGCGTGCCACGCCTTTGCGGGTGATTTCGTCGCGGACTTTCTTGTCCATCGCCAAGCGCATGGTTTCGTACACGTCACGCTGGGCTTCGTTGAGCTCGACCCAATGGATGATTTCAGTTTTCGGCGGCAACTCCGTCGCTACCTGCTCTTTTGTCCTGCGCAGCAGGAACGGTTTGATCCTGCCGTTGAGGTGTTGAAGTCGTACTTCGCTGGCGCGCTTTTCAATCGGCACGCGGTAATCGCGGTTGAAACTTTTCACGTCGCCGAGCCAGCCGGGCAGCAGGAAGTGAAACAGCGACCACAGCTCACCCAGGTGGTTTTCCAGTGGCGTACCGCTCAGGCACAAACGCTGGCGTGCATTCAGCTCGCGTGCGGCGTGGGCGGCTTTGCTGTTGGGGTTCTTGATGTATTGCGCTTCGTCCAGCACCAACACGTGCAGTGGCTGTGCGGCCAGGCGTTCGACGTCCTTGGGCAGCAGCGCATAGGTGGTGAGGATCAGGTCGTAATCGGCCAGACTGTCGAAATGCTTTTTACGACTGGCGCCGTACAGCGCCAGTACTTTCAGTTGCGGTGTGAAGTGCGCCGCTTCGTCGAGCCAGTTGGGAATCAGGCTGGTGGGCATCACCACCATGCACGGACGATCGAGGCGCCCGGCGTTTTTCTCACTGAGAACATGCGCCAGGGTTTGTAGGGTTTTGCCCAGGCCCATGTCATCCGCGAGAATCCCGCCAACCTCCAGTTGCCGCAGCGACTGCATCCAGCTCAAGCCTTCCAGCTGATAGGGGCGCAAGGTCGCGTTCAAGCCTTCCGGTGCTGTCGCGGTGTAGTCCTTGATGTCCCGCAGACGCTGGGCAAAGCTGCGCATTTGTTCGCCACCTTCCCAGAGCAGCGGCAGGTCTTCCAGCGGATTCAGGCGCGTCGCGTCGGCCTTGCTCAGGCGCAACGTGGTTTCGCCGGGCTCTTGCAGATAGAACTCGCCGAGGGTCGCCAGCACCGGTTTCAATCGGCCAAAGGGCAGGGCGACTTGCAACGGCCCATGCTCGGAGTTCGGGCGATGGGGGATGTTCACCAAAATCAATTCATCGTCGCGACGCCGTGCGAGGCGTTCCGGGTTGAGGATCTCGGTGTGGGAGCGCATCAGGTTCAACAGGATGGGCAGCAGACTCAGCCGCTCACCATTGACGATGATCCCCAGTTCGAGATCAAACCAGTCGCGCTCCGGCGCCTGTTCGACGGTGGCGTACCAGTCGTCCACGGCGGTCAGGTCGAAACCGAAATCCTCGTCGATCTGCAACTCCCAGCCTTGGGTGCGCAGCTTCGGCAACTCATTGAGCGTGAAGGTCAGCCAGGCACTGTCATTGACCATCTCATAGAGTTCGCCGGCACTTTCCGGCAAGGCTTTACTTTGCCGGGTGGCGATCTTGAAACCGAGGATTCGTAACTGTTCCCTGTAGGCCTGTTCGACTTCCGGGTGGCGTTTTATCCGTAATGTCTGCGCCTCCTGACGTATCAGGATGTCGGCGTTTTTCTGCCCGCAAACGTATTCATCCAGATAGCTGAAGGACAACGCAGCACGATGCTGGATGTAACGCTGCATCTTGCCGTTGCGCGGCTCGAAGGCGCTGAACTCAATGCTCGCCAGCCACAGGCGCGGCACCGGTTGCACGTTGTCCACCAGCACTTGCGGCGGTGCTTTCGGGCTGCGGTTTTCCAGTACGGCCTGGAGTTTTTCCAGCAGTTCGGCGTCTTGAGCAGCGGCGGGGTAGGCGAGGGTTTCCTGCACCTTCAACAGCACGGCTGCGCAATGTTTGCAGTTGCTGCGGACCGGGCATGTACACGTGGCATCGACCATCAGCAGCGTGCTTTTTGCTGACTCGCGCAGGCGAATGGTCTGACGGTAAACGTTACCGCCAGAACCTTCGCACGCGGCAGTAATGGTTGCGTCGCCGACTTCCACGATCCTGACGCGGTTCTCCAGCGCATAGCGGCGGCCGCGCTCCAGGCTTTGTTCCTTGAATCGACTGACCCATGAAGGTGCCAGGGGTTTGCTCAGGGTCGCGGGCATAGGGACTTCAATCAGTCCGGAATTTGTTCGGGGACTGGCCGAGGCGCAGGGGCGGTGAGCGAGGTGATCTTGATCAGCAGGCCGAGGTGACCGTTGTCGAGGAAGTTCAACTGGCCGTTCTTGGTGTGGCTTTCTTGTTTGAGGCGTTCGCTGGCGGTCACCATGCCGTTGGCGTCGATCTGGTTGACCCAGAAGTCGGCGTCAACGTCGGTGAAACGCCCCAGTTTCAGGTTCAGCGTGCCCTCGATCGGGAATTGGCCGAACTGTTCCTTGCCGTCGCTGACCGCAACTTTGCTGGCTTCTTCGCCGAGATTTTGCTGCCAGGCCTTGTGCAGCAACACCGTGTATTCATTGCTGGCGGTGAGTTTTTCCACTTCGCCATTCAGGCTCGGCGTACGCAGGCTCTCGGGGCGAATTTGCTGGGCGCCGGCGGCCCAGTCTTCCGGCGCGGCGCGGCTGACGATGGCGGGCACGGCGTTTTGCCGGACCAGAATCATTTCGATCTGATACAGGTCATCGGCAAACGCCGTTGGGGCGACCAGGGTGGTCAGCAAAGTCAGTAAACGAAACAGGCGCATGCGGCGTCCTTCAAGCAGTTTTCGGAATGAGGCATTCAAGCAATGCCTCTACAGTATTAAAGCGCTCTTCCGGGCGCTCCATCGGGACCATGAATTTAAACATCGTGGCCCCTTCGAATTTGTAGCGTTTAGGCTGGCCCTGAATCAGTTTGATCAGGGTCAGCGGATCGACCGGTGTCTGCGCCGCGAACTCGATCCGGCCGCCTTGCGGGCCGCCGTCGACTTTCTTGATGCCCAGCACTTCGGCTTGCAACTTCAGCCCCGTGATGCGCATCAGGTTCTTGGTCGGCTCCGGCAGCAGGCCGAAACGGTCGATCATCTCGACTTGCAGGTCCTTGAGACCATCCTCATCGGTGGCCGAGGCAATGCGTTTGTAGAGAATCAGTCGCGCGTGGACATCCGGCAGATAGTCTTCGGGAATCAGCGCCGGAACACGCAAATTGACTTCCGGGCCACCGCCCAACGGCTGATCGAGATTCGGTTGTTCGCCCTTGCGGATCGACTTCACCGCACGCTCGAGCATCTCCATGTACAGGGTGAAGCCGACCGCCTGGATCTGCCCGCTCTGCCCGTCGCCCAGCAGTTCGCCGGCGCCACGTATTTCCAGGTCGTTGGTGGCGAGCACGAAGCCCGCGCCGAGGTCCTGGGTATTGGCGATCGCCTCCAGACGCTTTTCTGCGTCCGGGGTGATTTGCTGGCGCGGCGGTGTCAGCAGATAAGCATAGGCCTGGTGGTGACTGCGACCGACGCGGCCACGCAACTGGTGCAACTGTGCCAGGCCAAATTTGTCGGCGCGCTCGATGATGATGGTGTTGGCGCTTGGCACGTCGATGCCGGTCTCGATGATGGTCGAGGCGATCAGCACGTTGAAGCGCTTGTGGTAGAAGTCGCTCATCACCTGTTCGAGTTCGCGCTCGCGCATCTGTCCGTGGCCGATGCCGATCCGCGCTTCCGGCACCAGTTCGGCGAGGTCGGCGGCGCATTTCTCGATGGTCTTCACGTCGTTGTGCAGGTAGTAGACCTGGCCGCCACGCAGCAGCTCCCGCAGCAACGCCTCTTTGACCGTGCTCTTGTTCTGCTCCATGACGAACGTCCGCACCGACAGGCGGCGGGCCGGCGGTGTCGCGATGATCGACAGGTCACGCATGCCGGACACTGCCATGTTCAGCGTGCGCGGAATCGGCGTGGCGGTCAGCGTGAGGATGTCGACTTCACTGCGCAGGGCCTTGAGCTGTTCTTTCTGACGGACACCGAAACGGTGTTCTTCGTCGATGATCACCAGCCCGAGGTTTTTGATTTTTACGTCGTCTTGCAACAGCTTGTGCGTGCCGATGACGATGTCGATCTTGCCTTCGGCAAGGTCGGTGACGGCGGCATTCACTTCCTTGGCCGACTTGAAGCGGCTCATCACTTCCACAGTCACCGGCCAGTCGGCAAAGCGGTCGCGGAAACTGTTGTAGTGCTGTTGGGCGAGCAGGGTGGTCGGCACCAGGATCGCCACCTGACGACCACCGTGTACCGCAATGAACGCTGCGCGCATTGCCACTTCGGTCTTGCCGAAACCGACATCGCCGCAGACCAGGCGGTCCATCGGTTTTGGCGCGAGCATGTCGGCGCGCACGGCTTCGATGGTGGTTTGCTGGTCCGGGGTTTCTTCGAACGGGAACCCGGCGCTGAAAGTGGCGTAATCGGCTTTCGGATCTTCGAAGGCATAACCTTCGCGAGCAGCGCGGCGGGCATAGATGTCGAGCAATTCAGCCGCCACATCGCGCACCTGTTCGGCAGCTTTGCGTTTGGCTTTCTGCCAGGTTTCCGAGCCGAGACGATGCAATGGGGCCAGGGCATCGTCGCTGCCGGTGTAGCGTGCGATCAGGTGCAGGTTGGCCACCGGCACGTACAGTTTGGCGCCTTCTGCGTATTGCAGGGTTAGGAACTCGGCGGCTTGATCGTCGATTTCCAGCGTTGCCAGGCCCAGATAGCGGCCAACGCCGTGATCGATGTGTACCACCGGCGCGCCTTCGCGCAGTTCGGTGAGGTTTTTGATCACGGCGTCGTTGTTGGCGTCGGCGCGTTTTTCACGGCGACGGCGCTGCATCACGCGCTGACCGAACAACGGACTTTCGGCGACCAGCGCCAGGGCCGGATCGTCGAGCACCAGGCCTTCGTCGAGCGGTGCGATGGTGATCGCCAGGCGCTCCTTGCTCGCGACAAAGTCGGGCCAGCTGTCGACGGTTTTCGGTCGCAGCTTCAGGCGTTCCAGCAGTTCCAGCAGCACTTCACGACGGCCCGCAGACTCGGCGGTGAACAGCACGCGACCAGGGAACTCGTCGAGGAAGCCGGCCAGCGCGGCCAGCGGTTGAGTGGCTTTGGCTTCGATGGCCAGATTTGGCAGTTCCCGCGCCGGGAAGCGCTCGCGGCCGACACCGGTTTCAACGTCCTGTTGACTGGCGACGACGCGCGGCCAGTTCTTCAGGCGTGCGAAGCAGTCCTCCACCGGCAGGAACAATTCGGCTGGCGGTAATAAAGGACGGGACGGATCGACACGGCGCTCTTCATAACGATTGCGCACGTCGTTCCAGAAATTTTCCGCCGCCTGCTCGATGCCCGGCAGGGAAAACACCTGGGTGTCCTGGGGCAGGTAATCGAACAGGGTCGAGGTTTCGTCGAAGAACAGCGGCAAGTAGTACTCGATACCCGCCGGTGTAATCCCGCTGCTTAAGTCCTGAAAGATCGGGCAGCGGCGGAAATCGACGTCGAAGCGCTCACGGAAGCGTGCCTTGAAACGGGTGACCGCATCTTTCTGCAGCGGGAATTCCCGTGCGGGCAACAAGCGGACGGTGTCGACTTTATCGATGGAGCGCTGGTTTTCCGGATCGAAGGTGCGCAGCGTTTCGATTTCGTCATCGAACAGGTCAATCCGGAAGGGCAGTTTGCTGCCCATCGGGAACAGATCGATCAGCGAGCCGCGGACGGTGAATTCGCCGTGCTCGTACACCGTGTCGACGTAGCGATAACCGCTGGCCTCAAGCCGGGTGCGCATTTGCTCGACGTCGAGCTTCTGGCCAACGTCCAGCACCAGGCTGCTGCCGAGCAGGAATTTGGTCGGCGCCAGGCGGTGCAGGGCCGTGGTGATCGGCACCACCAGCACGCCATGGCTCAACTCCGGCAATCTATATAGAGCAGCGATGCGCTGGGAAATGATGTCCTGGTGTGGCGAAAACAGATCGTAGGGCAGGGTTTCCCAGTCCGGGAAATGCAGCACCGGCAAATCCGGGGCGAAGAAACCCAGCTCCTGCTCCAGCCGCTCGGCACTTTGGCTGTCGGCGGTCAGTAGCAGGGTAAAGCGCTTGGCAGCGCTGGCAGCCTCGGCAATGGCCAGGCTCAGGGCGGCACCGGGCAGGTTGCCCCAGTGCTGTTTACCTGCCGCGGCAGGGAGAAGCGGTAGACGCAGAACGGGCACGGAAGGTTGAGCTCCAAGCGTTGCGACAAAGTCGGTAATTGTAGCGGCCCCGGGTGCCGCCTGTCAGTTGCTGACTGTGTCTATTACGCAGGTTTGGCGAAATGTAGTGGTAAAGACAAAAAACGCCGGTTTTTTGCTGAAAATTACTGATTATGTAGTGGCAAAACGACTGAGTGTTACGGAGGGTTACGGATAAGACGGCGATGTCTCCAAAAAATTGACTTCGCTGAAAGCCGCGGTTTTACTGGGCTTCGGCGGTGCGTAATTTTTTTGAAGAAGAAATTGTTACGGATCGCACGACAGGCGCGCATTGCTACGAGAGACACTCGGCGGCATAATGTAGCCCCTTTTTTCTGCCCCTACATGTGGAAGGTTCCCGTGACTCAGAAGCCCGACCAGTGTCTTGGTGAATGGATCGACCGTGAAGCACTCGCAGAAGCGATGATTCCGCTTATCGGTCAGCTCTACCGCAATAACAACGTGGTGAGCTCGATCTATGGCCGCAGCCTGATCAACCAGTCTGTCATCGCGATTCTCAAAGCTCACCGCTTTGCTCGCCATCGTTCTTCCGACGATAGCGAACTCTCCGTCCACGAAACATTCCCTCTGCTTAAAGCCATGAGCGAGCTCAAGCTCGGCGCGGCTTCGGTAGATTTGGGCAAGTTGGCGTACAAATTCCGCGTCGAAGGCAATGGCCGTACTGCCGAGCAGTTCGTCCGTGAAGAAATGGCTGAAGTGGTTGGCCAGCAAAACGCCTCCGCTCGCAAAGGCACCGACGTTGTGCTGTACGGCTTCGGTCGTATCGGCCGTCTGCTGGCGCGCATCCTGATCGAAAAAACCGGTGGCGGCGACGGCCTGCGTCTGCGTGCCATCGTGGTGCGCAAGGGCGCCGAGAACGACCTGACCAAGCGCGCCAGCCTGCTGCGCCGCGATTCGGTACATGGTTCGTTCAACGGCACCATCACCATCGATGAAGAAAACAACACCATCACCGCCAACGGCAACCTGATCCAGGTTATCTACGCGAAGAACCCGACTGAAGTGGATTACACCCAGTACGGCATCAAAGACGCGCTGCTGGTGGACAACACCGGTGTATGGCGTGACGCCGATGGCCTGGGTCAGCACTTGGCCTGCCCGGGTATCGACCGCGTTGTTCTGACCGCGCCTGGCAAAGGCAAGCTGAAGAACATCGTTCACGGCATCAACCACGGCGAAATCACCGCTGACGACAAGATCGTTTCGGCTGCTTCCTGCACCACCAACGCCATCGTGCCGGTACTGAAGGCTGTCAACGACAAGTTCGGCATCGTCAACGGTCACGTTGAAACGGTTCACTCGTACACCAACGACCAGAACCTGATCGACAACTTCCACAAGGGCGATCGCCGTGGCCGTAGCGCCGCGTTGAACATGGTGATCACCGAGACCGGTGCTGCCACCGCTGCTGCCAAGGCTTTGCCTGAGCTGGCCGGCAAGCTGACCGGTAACGCGATCCGTGTTCCGACGCCAAACGTGTCGATGGCCATTCTCAACCTGAACCTTGAGAAAGCCGCTACCCGCGAAGAGATGAACGAGTACCTGCGCTACATGGCGCTGCACTCCGATCTGCACAAGCAAATCGACTTCGTCAATTCGCAGGAAGTGGTCTCCACCGACTTCGTTGGCTCGCGCCACGCAGGCGTTGTGGATGCTGAAGCAACCATCACCCAAGACAACCGCGTTGTTCTGTACGTTTGGTACGACAACGAATTCGGTTACAGCTGCCAGGTGGTTCGCGTAATGGAAGACATGGCCGGTGTAAACCCGCCAGCATTCCCGCGCTAAGCCTTAGCTGCACATGAAAACGCCCCGACATTTGTCGGGGCGTTTTTGTTTGTGCAGGCTTTTGAGCCGTGTCGCCAGGTCGGGCCTCATCGCTAGCAGGCTAGCTCCCACAGGGGGCTTGTGAACGACACAGATCCAATGTAGGAGCGAGGCTTGCCCGCGAAGCGGTCTGTCAGACGCCGCCAACCACCGCCGCCTGCGCCGTCCGCAACTCATGCCGGTTACCACGGAACAACACCAGCGTCGCAATCAACCCCAGCACTGCCGCGCCGCTGAGCCAGATCCCCGGCGCAGCCTTGTTATCCAGCACATGAATCAGGTACGTACAGGCTGCCGGCGTAAACCCGCCGAAGGTTGCCGTCGCCAGGCTGTAGGCCAACGAGAAGCCGGTCGTACGAACTTCCACCGGCATGATCTCGGTCAGCGCCACGACCATGGCGCCGTTGTACGAGCCATACAGGAACGACAACCACAACTCGACGATCAGCAAATGGCTGAAGCTCGGGTTCGCCACCAGCCACGACAGGGCCGGGTAAGCGGTGAGAATCGCCAGAATGGTCGCTGCGAGAAGCAGGGGTTTTCGCCCGATCCTGTCGGACACAGCGCCCATCACCGGCAGCCAGAAAAAGTTCGACAGGCCGATACAGACCGTCACCAGCAGCGCATCCAGATCCGACAGGTGCAGTTCGGCCTTGCCGAAGGTCGGGGTGTAGGCGGTGATCAGGTAGAACGACACCGTGGTCATCACCACCAATGCCATGCCGGCGATGACAATGCCAAAGTTCTGACCGATCGAGTGGACGATTTCCCGCAGGGTAGGGCGGTGTTTTCGTGCCTGGAACTCAGGCGTTTCTTCCAGCGAACGGCGAATCACGAAGATCACCGGCACGATCATGCAGCCGATCAGGAACGGCACGCGCCACCCCCATTCGCCCATTTCTTCCGGGCTGAGCCAGTGGTTCAAACCCACCCCAAGCAGGCCGGCAAACACTACCGCCGCTTGCTGGCTGGCAGACTGCCAACTGACGAAGAACCCTTTGCGCCCCGGTGTGGAAATCTCCGCGAGATAGACCGACACACCGCCCAGTTCCACGCCGGCAGAGAAGCCTTGCAGCAGTCGGCCGAACAGCACGATCAGCGGCGCGGCCACGCCCAGCGTGGCGTAACCCGGCACGCAGGCAATCAGCACCGTGCCGGCCGCCATCATCGCGAGGGTGATGATCAAGCCTTTGCGGCGGCCATGACGGTCGATGTAGGCGCCGAGGAAAATCGCCCCCAACGGGCGCATCAGGAAGCCGGCACCGAAGGTGGCCAGCGACAGCATCAGGGAAGCGAAAGCGCTGTCGGCGGGGAAGAAGGTTTTGGCGATGGCTGTGGCGTAAAAGCCGTAGACCATGAAATCGAACATCTCGAGAAAGTTGCCGCTGACAACGCGAAAAATCGCTTTGCCTTTGCCGGTCGTGGAGGACATGTCTGGATACTCACTTTTTAAATCTTGTAAGAAAGCGTTTCGCGTGTGTCCCATAATGGCTGGCGTGCTTTTACTGGGAGATGAAGATTTGTTAACTGGACGTTGGAAGGTGGTTGTGATGTTGGCTGGTGTTTTGGCTGGCTGCGGCAATGGCGATTCCATGGAAAGCGTCGGCGGCCCGACTATGGGCAGCACTTATTCAATCAAATACGTGCGCCATGCCAATCTGCCCGCGCCCGCACAGGTGCGCAGCGAGGTGGAGAAGATCCTCGCCGAGGTCGACAAGCAAATGTCTACCTATCGCAGCGATTCGGACATCGAGCGCTTCAACGATCTGCCCGCCAATCGCTGTCAGAAAATGCCCGCGTCCATCCTCAAATTGATCCGCGTTGGTGAACAGCTGTCAGAGCAAAGCGAAGGATCCTACGACCTGACCGTGGAGCCACTGCTCAATCTCTGGGGATTCGGCCCCCGGGCGCGTGAAGAAAAAGTGCCCAATGCCCAAGCGCTTGCCGAGGTGCGGCAGCGAGTCGGTTATCAGCATCTGCGCATCGAAGGCGAACAGTTGTGCAAGGACGCCGCCGTCGAAGTCGACTTCAATAGCATCGCCGCCGGCTACGCCGTCGATACGATTGCCGCAAAACTCGACGCGATGGGCATTCACAACTACCTCGCCGAAGCCACCGGCGAACTCAAGGCTGCCGGCAAGAAACTTGATGGCTCGCCGTGGCGCATCGCGCTTGAACAACCCCGAGACGATCAGCAAGTTGCAGAACGCATCATCGCGGTCGACGGCTACGGCGTGTCCACATCCGGTGACTATCGCAACTATTTTCTGCAGGACGGTCGGCGTTATTCCCACACCTTCGATGCTCACACCGGTACGCCGGTCTCACACACGCTGGCGTCAGTCACGGTCATTCATCCTTCAGCGTTGATGGCCGATGGACTATCGACGCTGTTGCTGATTCTCGGTCCTGAACGGGGTTGGGACTATGCCGAAACCCACAACATAGGTGCATTCTTTGTGATTCGTGCCGATACAGGTTTCGTCATACGTACCAATCAGGCTTTTGAACGCCTCAGTGGCGGCAAAACTGAATGATTACGGTGATTCGCGCATTGAAAACTGGCGTTGTAGTGCAGGCAAAAGTAGCCTACGACGCGACCAAGGGTTAATGTGCGCGGCGTTGACGCTTCTATAGACTGTGTCCGGGTTCTGCACTGGCCCCAAATTGTTCCTTCACGCCGCAGATCGGCGTGATTTAGCCGCAGGTGCCGAGAGCGCCGCGGCCTGTTCTGAGGAGTATGCATGGCTGTCTACAACTACGACGTGGTGGTGCTGGGTTCCGGCCCGGCGGGAGAGGGCGCGGCAATGAACGCCGCCAAAGCAGGGCGCAAGGTGGCGATGGTCGATAGTCGTCGCCAGGTTGGCGGCAACTGCACCCACCTGGGCACCATCCCGTCCAAGGCACTGCGTCACTCCGTCCGGCAGATCATGCAGTTCAACACCAACCCGATGTTCCGGGCCATTGGTGAGCCGCGCTGGTTCTCGTTCCCGGACGTGCTGAAAAGCGCCGAGAAAGTCATTTCCAAACAAGTCGCTTCGCGCACCGGCTACTACGCCCGTAACCGCGTCGACGTGTTCTTCGGCACCGGCAGCTTCGCCGACGAGCAAACCATCGAAGTGGTCTGCGCCAACGGTGTAGTTGAAAAACTGGTGGCCAAGCACATCATCATCGCCACCGGCTCGCGTCCTTATCGTCCGGCGGACATCGATTTCCATCACCCGCGTATCTACGATAGCGACACCATCCTCAGCCTCGGCCACACCCCGCGCAAACTCATCGTTTACGGCGCCGGCGTGATCGGTTGCGAATACGCGTCGATCTTCAGTGGTCTGGGCGTACTGGTTGAGCTGGTGGACAACCGCGGTCAGTTGTTGAGCTTCCTCGACTCGGAAATCTCCCAGGCGTTGAGCTACCACTTCAGCAACAACAACATCACGGTTCGCCACAACGAAGACTACGATCGCGTGGAAGGCGTGGACAACGGCGTGATCCTGCACCTCAAGTCCGGCAAGAAGATCAAGGCCGACGCCTTGCTCTGGTGCAACGGTCGTACCGGCAACACCGATCAGTTGGGTCTGGAAAACATCGGCGTCAAGGTCAACAGCCGTGGCCAGATCGAAGTCGACGAAGCCTACCGCACCTGCGTGCCGAACATTTACGGCGCCGGTGACGTGATCGGCTGGCCGAGCCTGGCCAGTGCCGCGCACGACCAGGGCCGTTCGGCTGCTGGCAGCATTGTCGACAATGGCAGCTGGCGCTTCGTCAACGACGTACCGACCGGCATCTACACCATTCCGGAGATCAGCTCGATCGGCAAGAACGAGCAGGAGCTGACTCAGGCCAAAGTGCCGTACGAAGTGGGTAAGGCGTTCTTCAAGGGCATGGCGCGTGCGCAGATCGCCGGCGAGCCTCAGGGCATGCTGAAGATCCTGTTCCACCGCGAAACGCTGGAAGTGCTGGGTGTGCACTGCTTCGGTTATCAGGCGTCGGAGATCGTGCACATCGGTCAGGCGATCATGAACCAGCCGGGCGAGCTGAATACGCTGAAGTACTTCGTCAACACCACGTTCAACTACCCGACCATGGCCGAAGCCTATCGGGTAGCGGCGTACGATGGCCTCAACCGGCTTTTTTGAGCGGCTCCGGCCGGTGGCCTGAGCCGGCCGGGGAGACCGATTTCAGCAATTCTCGAGCGTGGCGGTGGCCAAACCGGGAAAGTCTGTAATCAGGCTGTCAACGCCGAAGTCGGCGAGTCTGCGCATCAGCGCGGGCTCGTTGACTGTCCACACCGACACATGCAACCCCTGTCGCTGTGCCTTCTCCAGGCGCTCCGGCGTGCACAGGGTCCAGTTCAGCGCCAGAATTTCACAGCCATAGCTTGCCGCGACCTTCAACGGGTCGAGCCAGGCGTACTCGGCTACCAATCCGCGGGACACGTCCGGCACCAGGTCCAGCGCGGCTTTCAGTACTTCGCGCGAGCTTGAAGTGATGGTCACCTTGTCGAGCAGGCCATGACGTACAGCCATTTCACGAATCGCCAGGACGGTGGTCGCGGCGCGGGTGCGTGAAGCGCTTTTGACCTCCAGCTGCCAGTGTTCGAAATCGCATTTCTCGAACAACTCTTCCAGCGTGGGAATAGGGCACGGCTTGATCCAGCCCGGTCCGCCCTTGCGCGCGTCGTAGGTCACCAGCTCGGCGGCCGTGTGCTCGACCACCTTGCCGCGTCGGTCGGTAGTGCGCTTGAGCGTCGGGTCGTGGATGACCATCAGCTCGCCGTCCATGGACAGGTGCAGGTCCAGTTCGCAACGGCGCACGCCGTGCTTGAGGCATTGCTGAAAGCTGTTCAGCGTGTTTTCCGGTGCTTCGCCCTTGGCGCCGCGATGGCCGTAGATGAGGGTCACGGTTCTTCCTTAAATTAATTGCCTGATTCGTTTTCGCGGGCCAGGCGTCGTTCCTGGGCCTGCTTTTGCAGAATGTAGCGGGCCAGCAGTTGGCGCTGTGCATCGGTCGGGCGTTCGAACTCGGTGCCGATGTCGAAGCCGCCGCCCTTGCGGTCGCAATGGGTGACGCGCGCCCGAAGCAACAGGCCGAGGGCTTGTGGCATCAACACCAGTTTCACCGACAAGTGAGTGCCTTCAGCGATAGCGGTCGGATTCTGGAAATCGATACCGCCTTCCGAGATGATCACTGGCTGCGGCTCGCCGATCTGCCCAAGCACGGTGATGGCGATCACCTGGCTGAGCAGATCGATGCGTTTGTTCTGAGATTTCAGGAACGCCGCGAGGGTGCGGTCGCGTTCACTGATCTGGCGCAGCAGGTGTTGCGACTCGAATTCGCTCAGGTGCAATTCGCTGAGCAGGTTGAAGAGTGGGGAAGCATCCTGCAACACTTCCTGGCCTGCGGCTTCGGGAGCGGACAGGGGCCGAATTTCCAGTGCGATCGTGTCCTCGATACGGTAGTATTCGCGGCGATCTTCTTCATCTAATGTCGACATGGCGAACCCATGGTAGCGGCGGTGGTCTGAGTGTAAAGCTGGTTATCGACCCCCGCCACAAGGACGTTCCTTTTCCCTCCGAACAAGCCCCGACATGTTCAGACCTCTCTTCGTATTTATTGGCACGCGTTATACCCGTGCAAAGCGTCGCAATCATTTTGTGTCGTTCATTTCCCTGACTTCGATCATCGGTCTTGCCCTCGGCGTGATCGTGATGATCGTCGTGCTGTCGGTCATGAACGGCTTCGATCATGAGATGCGCACGCGCGTGTTGGGCATGGTGCCCCACGCGACCATCGAGTCCGGTGAGCCGATCAGCGACTGGCAGAGCCTCGCCGCCAAGGTCAAGCAGAACCCGCAAGTAACGGCCGTGGCGCCGTTTACCCAGATGCAGGGGTTGCTGACCAACAAGGGCAAGGTCTCCAAGGTGCTGCTCAATGCCATCGACCCGGCGCTGGAACGCCAGGTGTCGATCATTGACAAGTTCATGCTGCAGGGCAAACTCGACGACCTCGCGCCCGGCAGTTTCGGCATCGTCATCGGCGACAAGGCGGCCGCCAAGCTCGGCGCGGCCATCGGCGACAAGCTGACCTTTGTGGCGCCGGAAGTCACCGTGACCCCGGCCGGCATGTTCCCGCGCATGAAACGCTTTACCGTGGTCGGCATCTTCCATGTCGGCGCCGGTGAAATCGACGGTTACCTGGGCGTCACCAATCTGCAGGATCTGGCGAAGCTGCACCGCTGGAAACCGGATCAGGTGCAGGGCATCCGCCTGAAGTTCGACGACCTGTTCCAGGCGCCACGCACCGCGTGGAACATCGCCCAGCAGCTCGGTGAAGACCATTTCTACGCCCGCGACTGGACCCGCACCCACGGCAATCTGTATCAGGCGATCCGCATGGAAAAAGCCATGATCGGTCTGCTGTTGCTGCTGATCGTTGCCGTGGCCGCGTTCAACATCATTTCCACGCTGGTGATGGTGGTGAACGACAAGAAGGGCGACATCGCCATTCTGCGTACCCTCGGCGCCACGCCGGGTTCGATCATGGCGATCTTCATGGTGCAGGGTACGGTCATCGGTGTGGTCGGTACGCTGATCGGCGCCGTGGTCGGGATCTTCGCCGCGCTGAACGTCAGCGCCGCGATCTCGGTGCTCGAAGGCCTGATCGGACACAAGTTCCTCAACGCCGACGTGTACTTCATCGATTACCTGCCGTCGCAAGTGCAGAGCCAGGATGTGTTGATGGTCTGCGCCGCCGCGTTGGTCCTGAGTTTCCTCGCCACCCTGTATCCAGCCTGGCGTGCCGCGCGCACCCAGCCTGCGGAGGCGCTACGTTATGAGTGAGTCGGGCATGAGTGATAAAGCAATCTTGAGCTGCCGCAACCTGGGCAAATCCTACGAGGAAGGCCCGGAATCGGTAGAAGTGTTGGCCGGTCTGCAACTGGAGCTGCATCCGGGTGAGCGCGTGGCGATTGTCGGTACCTCGGGTTCGGGCAAAAGTACTTTGCTCAACCTGCTGGGCGGTCTCGATACGCCGACCAAGGGCAGCGTCTGGCTCGACGGCGAAGAGCTGTCGGCACTCAGCGAGAAGAATCGCGGCCTGTTGCGCAATCGGTCGCTGGGTTTCGTTTACCAGTTCCACCATTTGCTGCCGGAATTCACCGCGCTGGAAAACGTCTGCATGCCGCTGCTGATCGGCAAGACCGCGATCCCGGAAGCGCGTCAGCGTGCGACGGCGTTGCTGGAGCGGGTAGGGCTGGGCCATCGCCTGGAGCACAAACCGGCGGAATTGTCCGGTGGCGAACGTCAACGCGTGGCCATCGCCCGCGCGCTGGTGAACAAACCAGGGCTGGTGATGCTCGACGAGCCGACCGGCAACCTCGACTCCCACACTGCCCAGGGTATTCAGGATTTGATGCTGGAGCTCAGCACCTCGATGCGCACGGCGTTCCTGGTGGTGACTCACGACATGAACCTGGCTCGCCAGATGGATCGCGTCCTGCATTTGCAGGAAGGTTGCCTGACGCCTATCTGATTGGCCGAAACCCGATGTCTGAAAAGACGTCGGGTCTTTTTGTTTTTATACGGTGCCCCAGCGAATGTTCAGACCGTTATCGATCTTTATCGGCACGCGCTATACCCGCGCCAAGCGCCGCAATCGCTTTGTTTCGTTCATCTCGATGACCTCGATGATCGGCCTCGCCCTCGGTGTGCTGGCGATGATCGTGGTGTTGTCGGTCATGAACGGCTTCCAGCGCGAAATGAGCTCGCGCATCCTCGGCATGGTGCCTCACGCGACCATCGTCGGCGTGAACCCGATCGACGATTGGCAGCCGGTGGCCGACGCCGCGATGAAAAACCCGGAAGTGACCGCCGCCGTGCCGTTCACCGAGATGGAAGGCATGCTTTCCTATAAAGGCACGATGCAGCCGATTCAGGTCAGTGGTGTCGATCCGGCGCTGGAAGGCAAGGTCTCGATCGTTGCCCAGCACATCGTCCAGGGGCGTCTCGATGCCTTGAAACCGGGCGAGTTCGGTGTGGTGATCGGTGAGATCACCGCACGACGTTTCCGCTTGAATGTCGGCGACAAGATCACCCTGATCGTGCCGGAAGTCAGCACCGCACCGGGCGGGATCACCCCGCGGATGCAGCGGCTTAACGTGGTGGGCGTGTTCAAGGTCGGCGCAGAGCTGGACGGCTCCATGGCGCTGATCCACGTTGCAGATGCCGCGCAGATGCAGCATTGGGAACCGAATCAGGTGCAGAGCGTGCGTCTGGCGGTGAAGGATTTGTACGCGGCGCCGAAGGTCTCCAGTGATATCGCTGGCGGCTTGGGCACGGCGTACAAGGCTGACGACTGGACTCACACCCAGGGCAGCCTGTTCAGCGCGATGAAGATGGAAAAAACCATGATCGGCCTGCTGTTGCTGATGATCGTTGCGGTGGCAGCGTTCAACATCATCGCGACCTTGATCATGGTGGTGAACGACAAGGGCGCGGACATCGCGATCCTGCGTACCATCGGTGCCACGCCACGGCAGATCATGGCGATCTTCATGGTTCAGGGCACGGTGATTGGCGTGGTCGGCACCTTGATCGGTGGCGTGCTCGGCGTGATTGCCGCGCTGAACGTCAGTGAGCTGGTGGGCTGGGTGGAGCGGGTCAGTGGGCAGCACATCTTCAGTTCTGACGTGTATTTCGTCAGCAACCTGCCTTCGGAATTGCAGGGTGGGGATGTGCTGTTGATTTGCTCGGCCGGGTTTGTGTTGAGCTTCCTTGCGACGGTTTACCCGGCGTGGCGGGCGGCGAAGATCGAGCCGGCTCACGCGTTGCGGTATTCGTAAGGCGTAATATCGCTTTCGCGGGCAAGCCTCGCTCCTACAGGTTTTATTGCGTCGATACAAAACCTGTAGGAGCGAGCGGTGCGGCGACCCGACTTGCCCGCGAAGGGGCCGGACCTGCTGGCCTCAATCCCCCTTCGGCAACTCAATCACAAACCGCGTCCACCCATTCTCCGATTCGCAACGAATCTGCCCGCCATGGGCCCGAATGATCGACTGGGTAATCGCCAACCCCAACCCAGCATGTTCACTGCTGCCTTCCTGTCGCGCCGGATCTGCCCGATAAAACCGATCAAACAAACGCGGCAGTAATGCCCCGTCAATGCCGTCGCCGCTGTTCTCGACCGTCAGACTCAAACCTTCAGGCCGCTCGATAATCCGCACCCGAACCTCGCCATCGGCCGGCGTGAATCGCAGCGCGTTATCCAGCAAATTCGAAAGTGCCCGACGCAACATGCTCCGGTCGCCCTCCAGGCGCGCGTTGCCTTCACGGCTCAACGTCACCTGGGCGTCTTCGGCCAATGGCGCAAAAAACTCCAGCAACACATCCGCTTCTTCCGCCAATTCCAGGGGTTCACGTTTGGGCATCAGCAACCCGTGATCAGCCTTGGCCAGGTACAACATGTCGTTGACCAGTTGCGCCATCCATTGCAGTTCTTCGAGGTTGCTGTGCAGTGCTTCGCGGTAATCCTCAAGGGGGCGTGGGCGGGTGAGGGTGACCTGGGTGTGGGTCAGCAAATTTGACAGGGGGGTGCGCAGTTCATGGGCGATGTCGGCAGAAAACGCCGATAGCCGCTGAAAAGAGTCGTCGAGGCGTCCGAGCATGGCATTGAAGTTGTGGGCCATTTCCGCAAGTTCGGGGGGCATGTTCTCTTCGGGCAGTCGGGCATTCAGCGACTGCGCGGAAACGCCACTGGCGATTGCACTCATGCGCCGTAACGGACGCAGCCCGCTGCGGGCCGCCCAGGCACCCAGCAGAGCAGTCGCCAGGGCAGACAAACCGACGGTCAGCCAGATCAAGTGCTGCATGCGCTGCAGAAAGTGCTGGTGGTGGGTGATGTCCAGCAGCAGGGTCAATTGCGGTGAGTCAGGTTTGTCGACAAACAACGGCGCATTGAGGACGCGGTAGTCGGTGCCGTCGTCGTTCATGGTCGACAAACCCGGCCTCTGCGGAAGTTTATCGGGCAGGCTCGGGGTGCTGTCGTACCAGCGCTTGCCGTCGCTGCCGGAAATGCGCAGGGACAAATCAGCCTGGCGGTTCAATTCATCCGCCAGTCTGACTTCGCTTTCACTGGACTGGAGATCGTGAAGCGCTCGACGCAAACCAATGAGCTTGCCGTCCAGCAATTGCTGGTCCAGTTCAACGAAATGCGCCTCGCTGGCTCGACTGAACAACACGCCCGCGAACAACGAAACCACGGCGGTGCAAGCTGCAAACAGCAGCGCCAGACGGCTGCTCAATGAAAGTCGGCGCATCAGGCCGGGCGCTCTTCGAGGACGTAACCCATGCCGCGCACGGTATGGATCAATTTGTTTGGAAACTCGTCGTCGATTTTCAGGCGCAAACGGCGGATGGCAACTTCGATGACATTGGTGTCGCTGTCGAAATTCATGTCCCAGACCTGGGAAGCGATCAGCGATTTGGGCAGCACTTCGCCCTGACGACGCAGGAGCATTTCCAGCAGGGCGAATTCCTTGGCGGTCAGGTCGATGCGTTGGCCGCTGCGTTCGACGCGACGGCGGATCAGATCCAGGCGCAAATCGGCCAGTTGCAGGCTGGTTTCCTGCGGCGTGGTGCTGCCACGACGCAACAGGCTGCGAACCCGGGCCAGCAGTTCGGAGAAGGCGAACGGCTTGACCAGATAATCGTCGGCGCCCAGTTCGAGGCCGTGAACCCTGTCTTCCACTGCGTCTCGCGCGGTCAGAAACAGGACCGGCGTGTCGAGGCCCGCGCTGCGCACTGCCTGGAGGATTTGCCAGCCGTCGCGACCGGGCAACATCACATCGAGGATCAACAGTGCGTAGTCACCGCTCAATGCCAATTGCTGGCCAGTGTCGCCGTCGGCCACCAGTTCGGTGTTGAACCCGGCTTCGGTCAGGCCCTGACGCAGGTAATGGCCGGTTTTCGGTTGGTCTTCGACGATCAGCAGTTTCATGGGCGACTCGAGGCAAATGGAACGAACGCTTTATACCGTGGGCAGCGGTTGTGCAGGTCAACCTGACAAAGTTGTAATCTGGCTGTCAGGTTACGGGCAGTGGCCGCAGTTTAGTGTTTTCCACAGGCTGAACTTTATCTTGTTGGAGTATGACTATGTTTTTGCGCAAACCCCTGGTGCTGGCTGCGTGCCTGCTGGTGCTGAGTTCGCCGGTGTGGGCATCGCCGGCGCACACCTACGACTTCGGGCAACCGGCCCCGGCTGCCAAGGCGACCCGCAGCGTTGAAGTGGTGATGGGCGACATGTCGTTCACCCCCAAGGCCATCGATATCAAGGCCGGTGAGACAGTTCGCTTTGTGCTGGTGAATAAAGGCCAGTTGCTGCACGAATTCAACCTCGGTGACGCGGCGATGCATGCAAAACATCAGCAGGAAATGATGAAGATGCAGCAGAGCGGCATGCTTACGCCTACAGGGATGAAGGAAATGGACCACGGCGCGATGGCGGGAATGGATCATGGTATGAAACACGATGACCCCAATAGCGTGCTGGTCGAGCCGGGTAAAACCGCCGAACTGACCTGGACCTTCACCAAGGCCACCAACCTGGAATTTGCCTGCAATATTCCAGGTCACTATCAGGCTGGCATGGTCGGTAAACTGACAGTCAGTCAGTAAGCACTCTAAGGCGCGAGCAAAGGCTGGTAGAATCCGCTGATTCTTCAGTCAGGTTTCCGCCATGCATCCCGCAGCCGAACACTCGCCGCTGGGTAAATCCAGCGAATACATCGCCACTTACACGCCGTCCTTGCTGTTTCCGATCCCGCGCACCGCGAAATGGGCCGAGTTGGGGCTGACGGCTGAAACCCTGCCGTATAAAGGCGTGGATTTCTGGAACTGCTTCGAGCTGTCGTGGCTGTTGCCGTCCGGTAAACCCGTGGTGGCGATCGGCGAATTCTGCATTCCGGCGGATTCGCCGAACATTATCGAATCCAAGTCGTTCAAGCTGTATCTGAACTCGTTGAATCAGACTCCGTTTGCCGATATCGCAAGCCTTGAAGCGACGCTGGTGAACGACCTGTCCGCTGCGGCAGGCAAGCCGGTCGGCGTGCGGGTTCGCCGCCTGAAAGACGTTGAAGCCGAAGGCGTCGTGGCGTTGCCGGGTGTGTGCATCGATGACTTGGACATCAGCGTCAGCAACTATGAGCATCCGCGTCCGGAGCTGCTGCGTTGTGATGATTCGCGCATCGTCGAGGAGAGCGTGCACAGTCATTTGCTCAAATCCAACTGCCCGGTGACCAGTCAGCCGGACTGGGGCAGCGTGGTGGTGGAATACCGTGGCGCGGCGCTGGATCACGCGAGTCTGCTGGAGTACATCGTGAGCTTCCGTCAGCACTCGGACTTCCATGAGCAATGTGTGGAACGGATCTTCCTCGACCTGCAACGCTTGCTGAAACCGGAGAAATTGACGGTGTACGCGCGGTATGTGCGTCGCGGCGGGTTGGACATCAACCCGTATCGCAGCACTGAAGACGTGCAACTGCCGAACCATCGCCTGGTCCGCCAGTAACATCTGTAG
>NZ_JAGYFX010000063.1:0-34895 GCF_019946615.1 Pseudomonas sp. BF-R-01 | reverse complement strand
CCCTGTAGGAGCCGGCTTGCCGGCGATAACGGTCTGACATTCAACATTTATGTCGACAGTTATACCGCTATCGCCGGCAAGCCGGCTCCTACAGGGGTTGCGTGAATTTTTGGTACAAAAAAAGCACCCCGAAGGGTGCTTCTTTTTCAGCGGCTGACAATCAGTTCATCAATGCGCCTGTTCATTCTGCGTCAGGATCAACTTACCTTCCTTATCCACCGGAATCTGGTTGCCCGGATCACGATCCATCCGCACCTTGCCTTCCTTGCCGTCCAGCGAATAACGAACGTCGTACCCAACAACCTTGTCGCTGATGTCATTCACCGTGTTACAGCGGGTTTGCGTCGTGGTGTAGGTGTCACGCTCCTGCATGCCCTCCTGAACCTTGTTGCCGGCGTAACCACCACCAACCGCGCCCGCAACCGTAGCAATTTTCTTGCCGGTGCCGCCGCCGATCTGGTTACCCAGCAGACCACCTGCCAGCGCACCCACCACCGTACCGGCGATCTGGTGTTGATCTTTCACCGGCGCTTGCCGGGTGACCGCTACATCCTTGCACACTTCACGTGGAGTCTTGATTTGCGTCTTGACCGGCTCAACGGCGAGTACTTGCGCATACTCGGGGCCGTTATTTTTTACCAGGCTGTAGGTGGCCACAGCACCCCCGGCAGTCACACCGACAGCACCCAGTACAGCACCAACCAGCATCGACTTGTTCACATGAACCTCCTGACCATCACATGCGGGATAAACCCGTGCTTCTCCCAGCCTTGGAGCATAAAAAAAGGCGCGAGTTCAACTCGCGCCTTTTTGGACTACATCGCTGGGGAACTGCTCTGGACTAGAGAGTCCTCAAGGACGGTCGTCGACTTCCTTCTCGGTATTCACCGTCGGGATCAGGTCTTCGGAGCTCAGATTCAGCCAGATCAACACCACGTTGGCGATGTAGATAGACGAATAAGTACCCGCCAGAACACCCACCAGCAGCGCCAGGGAGAAGCCGTAGAGGTTGTCACCACCGAAGAACAGCAGTGCCGCAATCGCCAACAAGGTGGAAACCGACGTCGCGATGGTCCGCAGCAGGGTTTGCGTGGTCGAGATATTGATGTTCTCGATCAGGCTGGCCTTGCGCAGTACACGGAAGTTCTCACGAACCCGGTCAAATACCACGATGGTGTCGTTGAGCGAGTAACCGATGATCGCCAGTACCGCCGCCAGCACCGTCAGGTCGAAGGTGATCTGGAAGAACGACAGGATACCGATGGTCACGATCACGTCGTGAATCAAGGAAACGATCGCACCGACGGCGAATTTCCACTGAAAGCGGAACGCCAGGTAGATCAGGATACCGCCCAGCGCCATCAGCATGCCGAGGCCGCCCTGGTCGCGCAGCTCTTCACCCACCTGCGGGCCGACGAACTCGACGCGCTTGACCGTCGCCGGGTTATCGCCGCCGACCTTCTGCAACGCCGCTGCCACCTGGTGACCCAGCTGCGGATCTTCGCCAGGCATGCGCACCAGCAGATCGGTAGTCGCGCCGAAGTTCTGCACGATGGCTTCGTGATAACCGGACGAAATCAGCTGCTCACGCACCTTGGTGACGTCAGCCGGACGCTCGTAGGTCAGCTCGATGAGCGTACCGCCGGTGAAGTCCAGCCCCCAGTTCATGCCCTTGTGGAAGACACTGAAAATGGCCAGCGCAGTAAGGAACAATGTGACGCCGAACGCGAAGTTGCGAACGCCCATGAAGTTGATTGTACGTAACATGGCAGCCCCTTAAATCCACAACTTCTTGAAGTCACGACCGCCGAAGATCAAGTTGACCATCGCGCGGGTGACCATGATGGCCGTGAACATCGAAGTCAAAACCCCGAGGGACATGGTCACTGCGAAGCCTTTGACCGGACCTGTACCCATGGCAAACAGGATCCCGCCCACCAGCAAGGTGGTCAGGTTGGCGTCGAGAATCGCGGTGAATGCGCGACCGAAACCTTCGTTGATTGCCCGTTGTACGGTCATGCCCGCAGCGATCTCTTCACGAATCCGCGAGAAGATCAGTACGTTGGCGTCGACCGCCATACCCATGGTCAATACGATACCGGCGATACCCGGCAGGGTCAGCGTTGCACCCAGCAGCGACATCAGGGCCAGCAGCAGCACCATGTTCACACCCAGCGCGACGGTGGCGATGATGCCGAAGAAGCGATAGATGGCGATGATGAACAGCGAGACGAACAGCATGCCCCACAGCGATGCATCGATACCTTTGGTGATGTTGTCCGCACCCAGGCTCGGGCCAATGGTGCGTTCTTCAGCGAAGTACATCGGCGCCGCCAGACCACCAGCACGCAGCAGCAGCGCCAGTTCGGACGATTCGCCCTGGCCGTTCAGGCCAGTGATGCGGAACTGAGCACCCAGCGGCGACTGAATGGTCGCCAGGCTGATGATCTTCTTCTCTTCCTTGAACGACTGCACCGCCACGTCTTTTTCGACGCCATCAACCACTTGCTTGGTGTAAGTGGTGACCGGACGCTGCTCGATGAAGATCACCGCCATGCTGCGACCGACGTTCGAACGGGTTGCGCGGCTCATCAGCTCGCCACCGTGGCCATCCAGACGGATGTTCACTTCTGGCGTGCCGTGCTCGCCGAAGCCAGCCTTGGCGTCAGTTACCTGGTCGCCAGTGATGATCAGGCCACGCTCGATCAGCGCAGGAGGACGATTGCCTTCACGGAACTCAAAGGATTCGGAAGTGGCTTTCGAAGCGCCAGGCTCAGCAGCCAGACGGAACTCAAGGTTGGCCGTCTTGCCGAGGATACGCTTGGCTTCTGCGGTGTCTTGTACGCCCGGCAGCTCAACCACGATGCGGTTGGCGCCCTGACGCTGAACGATCGGTTCGGCAACACCCAGCTCGTTGACGCGGTTACGTACCGTGGTCAAGTTCTGCTTGATGGAGTATTCGCGGATTTCCGCCAGCTTGGCCGGGGTCATCGCCAGACGCAGCACCGCCTGACCATTGAGGTCGGCCGGAACAATGTCGAAATCGTTGAAGTTCTTGCGGATCAGTGCACGGGCCTGTTCGCGGGAAGCTTCATCAGAGAAGCCCAGCTGAATGGCACCGCCCAGTTGCGGCAGGCTGCGATAGCGCAGTTTTTCTTTACGCAACAGGCTCTTTACATCGCCTTCGTACACTTTCAAGCGTGCGTCGAGGGCTTTGTCCATGTCCACTTCGAGCAGGAAGTGCACACCACCGGACAAGTCCAGACCCAGCTTCATCGGGTGCGCGGCCAGGCTGCGCAGCCATTGCGGGGTGGTTTGTGCCAGGTTCAGAGCAACGACGTAGTCATCACCCAACGCCTTGCGCACGACGTCCTTGGCAGGCAACTGGTCTTCAGCCTTGACCAGACGAATCAGACCGCCCTTGCCGTTGGTCGCCAGCGTGGCCGCCTTGACGTTGATCCCGGATTCCTTGAGCGCAGCGCTCACTCGATCCAGATCAGCCTGATTGACCTGCAGCGCAGTGCTTGCACCGCTGACCTGAATGGCCGGGTCATCAGGATAAAGATTGGGAGCGGAATAAATCAGACCGATCGCCAGCACCGCCAGGATCAGAATGTATTTCCACAGAGGGTATTTGTTCAGCATCACGCCGCCCGCTTATGACGCGGGGCGCCTTGCGCGCCCCGTCGATTGAGTAGAAGTTGAAACTTAGATCGCTTTCAGCGTGCCTTTTGGCAGCGTGGCGGCAATGGCGCCTTTCTGGAACTTCATTTCGACGGTGTCGGAAACTTCCAGAACCACGAAATCGTCAGCCACTTTAGTGATCTTGCCGGCGATGCCGCCGGTGGTCACAACTTCGTCGCCTTTTTGCAGGCTGCTCAGCAGGTTCTTCTGCTCTTTGGCGCGCTTGGCCTGTGGACGCCAGATCATCAGGTAGAAGATGACCAGGAAACCGACCAGGAAAATCCACTCAAAACCGCCACCCATTGGGCCGGCAGCGGCCGGTGCAGCGGCGTCAGCCATGGCATTCGAGATAAAAAAGCTCATTTAGCACTCCAGTTGCAAATGTTGAATCTTGGGGTCAGAAAACTCAGTCCAAAGGCGGAACAGGTAACCCGCGTTTGGCGTAGAAGGCATCGACAAAGGCGGCCAATGTACCCTGTTGAATAGCCTCGCGCAAACCAGCCATAAGCACTTGATAATGACGCAAGTTATGGATGGTATTGAGCATGCTTCCCAGCATTTCGCCGCACTTGTCCAGGTGATGCAGATAAGCGCGGGAGAAGTTCTGGCAGGTATAGCAATCGCAGGTCGGATCGAGCGGCGAATCATCATGGCGATGGAACGCGTTACGGATCTTCAGCACGCCAGTATCAATGAACAGATGCCCATTGCGGGCATTACGGGTTGGCATCACGCAATCGAACATGTCCACACCGCGGCGCACACCCTCAACCAGATCTTCCGGTTTGCCAACGCCCATAAGGTAACGAGGTTTGTCAGCCGGCATCTGACCCGGCAGGTAATCCAGCACCTTGATCATCTCGTGCTTCGGCTCGCCCACCGACAAACCGCCGATAGCCAGGCCATCAAAGCCGATCTTGTCGAGGCCTTCCAGCGAACGCATGCGCAGATCCTGGTGCATGCCGCCCTGAACGATACCGAACAGCGCCGCCGTGTTGTCGCCGTGGGCTTCTTTCGAACGCTTGGCCCAACGCAACGACAGCTCCATAGATATGCGAGCGACGTCTTCGTCAGCCGGGTACGGCGTGCATTCGTCGAAAATCATCACGATGTCCGAGCCCAGGTCACGCTGGACCTGCATCGACTCTTCCGGGCCCATGAACACTTTGGCGCCGTCGACCGGAGAAGCGAAGGTCACGCCCTCCTCCTTGATCTTGCGCATCGCGCCCAGGCTGAACACCTGAAAACCGCCGGAGTCTGTAAGAATCGGGCCTTTCCACTGCATGAAATCGTGCAGATCGCCGTGCTTCTTGATCACTTCGGTGCCAGGACGCAACCACAAGTGGAAGGTGTTGCCCAGAATGATTTCCGCGCCGGTCGCGGTGATGTCCCGCGGCAGCATGCCCTTCACGGTGCCGTAAGTACCGACCGGCATGAAGGCCGGGGTCTCGACGGTACCGCGCGGGAAGGTCAAGCGACCGCGACGAGCCTTGCCGTCAGTAGCAAGCAACTCAAACGACATACGACTTTGGCGACTCATTCTTTGTCCTCAGGGCCACGTGGTGCGGGATTACGGGTGATAAACATCGCATCACCGTAGCTGAAAAAGCGGTATTCATGCTCAACGGCGGCTTTATAAGCGGCCATGGCTTCGGGATAACCGGCGAACGCCGAAACCAGCATCAACAGCGTGGATTCGGGCAAATGGAAGTTGGTGACCAGGGCATCAACCACATGAAACGGCCGGCCCGGGTAGATAAAAATGTCAGTGTCGCCACTGAACGGCTTGAGCACGCCATCGCGCGCGGCACTTTCCAGCGAACGCACGCTAGTGGTCCCCACCGCCACCACGCGACCACCGCGAGCGCGGCAAGCGGCGACGGCATCGACCACGTCCTGACCTACTTCCAGCCATTCGCTGTGCATGTGGTGGTCTTCAATCTTCTCGACCCGCACCGGCTGGAACGTGCCCGCGCCAACGTGCAAGGTCACGAACGCCGTCTCGACGCCCTTGGCCGCAATCGCCTCCATCAACGGCTGATCGAAATGCAGCCCCGCCGTCGGCGCCGCCACCGCGCCCAGGCGCTCGGCGTACACCGTCTGATAACGCTCGCGGTCCGAGCCTTCATCCGGGCGGTCTATATAAGGAGGCAACGGCATATGCCCGACGCGGTCGAGCAGCGGCAACACCTCTTCGGCGAACCCCAGTTCGAACAACGCATCGTGACGCGCCAGCATCTCGGCTTCGCCACCGCCATCGATCAGGATCTTCGAACCCGGCTTCGGCGACTTGCTGGAGCGCACATGGGCCAGCACGCGATGACTGTCGAGCACCCGCTCCACCAGGATTTCCAGCTTGCCGCCGGAAGCCTTCTGGCCAAACAGCCGCGCCGGAATCACCCGGGTATTGTTGAACACCATCAAATCGCCCGGGCGCAAATGCTCAAGCAAATCAGTGAATTGACGGTGTGCCAGGGCGCCGCTGACCCCATCAAGGGTCAACAGGCGACTGTTGCGACGCTCGGCCAAAGGGTGGCGAGCAATCAGCGAATCAGGGAGTTCGAAAGTAAAGTCAGCAACGCGCATGATGGGGTTCGTCTAGCAGGGCCCGGAAGTCTAGCCGAAATAGTGAAAATTCTCTATGTACCTGATTGACCGACGGTAATCTCATCTCTATACTTCGCCGCCATTGAGCCCTGATGGCGGAATTGGTAGACGCGGCGGATTCAAAATCCGTTTTCGAAAGGAGTGGGAGTTCGAGTCTCCCTCGGGGCACCATTTGCAGTACATAGACGACTACCAGCGTCTACGTAACACCCCTAGAGCCCGCTACTGCGGGCTTTTTGGTCTCTGGGGTTCCACCCCCATCTCTTGCAAGCCAGCCTCTTTTTGGTACATTTTCTGTACATATTCCAGTTCGAGAACCGGAGGTGTACAGCGATGCCATTGACCGCCTTGCAAATCAAAGCGTCCAAGCCTGCCGACAGACCGTTCACGTTGAGTGATAGTTCGGGTCTTGCCTTGCTGGTGAAACCCAACGGCAGCAAGTATTGGCACTTCCGGTACACCTATCAGGGGCGGGCGGCGCGCATGTCACTGGGTGTGTATCCGCATATCTCCTTGCAGGAAGCCCGTGAACGAGCTGCAGAATGCCGCAACCTACTCAAGCAAGGCACCAACCCCGGCGCCAAACGCCGCGATGACAAACTGCGACAGCAGGAGGCCGGGCTCAACACCTTCAGGCGAGCCGCGGAGTACTGGTACCAATTCAAATCGGACTCCGGCCGCAGCAGCGCGACGCTGAAGAAGATCCGCGACTATCTCGATAAGGATCTACTGCCCGCTCTCGGCGAGAAGCAACTGGAGCTCATCACGCGAAGCGACTGCGCAAAACTGCAGGCCTGCATCGAAAAACGAGGCGCCTTCAATGTTGCGGACAAGACCCGGACCTGGCTGAAACAGATTTTCAGTCAAGCCATTGCACGCGGCCTGTGCGAACACAATCCAGCCTCCGAACTCCATGCCATTGCGATAGCCCCACCGCCCACTCAACACTACCCACATCTGCACGAACACGAACTACCTGAGTTTCTTCGGGCCTTAAGCAAGACCACCAGCCGGCTACCAGCGAGGGTTGCATCATGGATGACAATTCTGACAGCGAGCCGCCCCGGCATGGTTCGCTACGCAAAATGGGAGGAAATCGATTTTGAGGAAGGGATATGGACCATCCCGGCCGCCCGCATGAAGATGCGCAGAGACTACGTCAGCCCTCTACCTCATCAATTGATCGCCATGCTTACCAAACTGAACCAAAGCACTGGCCGCAGTCGGTATCTATTCCCAGGCAATGGTGAAAAGCAGCCAGTCATCAGTGAAAACACGATCAACCTGGTGTTCGCCAAGATCGGCTATAAAGGACGACTCGTCAGTCATGGCACTCGTCATACCGCAAGCACGCTGCTGCGCGAACATGGCTGGCTGAAGGACCATGTCGAAAGCCAGCTGGCTCACGTCGAGGGCGGTATCTCTGGCGAGTACAATCAAGCCCTATACCTGCCGCAACGTCGGATCATGATGCAGTGGTATGCAGACTATCTCGACGCCCTCAAAGAAGGCATTACAGCCAACCTTCGCGATCAATTTGATACTCGCGTTAATCAGTTCCTCGCACGCCCTTCTGCACCGCCTCTAACAGCATCCCATGCACACAAAGATGATCACCTCCAAAAGTTGCCTATCGAGACAGACTCAACGGCGACTCAGTGATCACGTGACGCCTCACCAATTCGACCCGGTCGACGACAACATCATCGCCTTGCAAAACTACCGTGGCGCATTCCAACACTGGTAAGTCGGTTAGATCTCCACAGCCCAGCCTTCCACGCGGGTCCATCCAAACAGGGCTGCAAAGCCGCCCTGCTTGGATGGACCTCACTTAAAAAATCTAAAGCCCACGCAACTGTCTGTGGAAAACCACGGATTTCCACCGGTGGATAATTTCATCCACCGCCGCAGAACTCCGGATAATTCGAGCCTTGACCCGAATTATCCACAGGCGTAAAAAAGATCGGGCAAAGCGCTGTCGTTGACAGCAACTCAGGTAGCCAGAACCTTTAAGGCTACGCCACACCGTGGTGGTTCTCCCAAAGTGCGATGAGCGTCCGGCGGCTCGCACAGTCACAGCGATGTGATGGATGCCTACTTCTACCAGAGTGGCCACTGCGGCAACTCACACCCCTTCGTAGCTGCCCTGCAGCAACCTATCCGCTTGGCCATTTCATTGCGCCAACCTGCGCCCGTCTCTTTCTTCCGGAAAGAGACGGGCGCTCCTACCGCTGCTGCAGCCCATCTCGTACAAGGCTTTGCGGCATTTCCCCTCGTGACAATCGGCGTGACAAACACCGAAGTCACCAGCAACGGCGATGCAGATGATGGTGCCGCAGCCTACGGAATGGACTGCACCTGACTGACAGTCAGGCATGCCCCGGTCATCGCTTCACTGCCTTCACCTGACTCAGGATCTCGCGGCACTGGCCTCGTCAGCCAGTGCAGCCTCCACCCGCCCACCGGTAACGGTGTTCAGGAGGCCAGATCATGAGATGCCCAAGCTCCCGGTCGTAAAGAGCCGACAGTCCCGCGTTAGTGGACAACCCTCACAGGTCGCAGGGGCCTTGATCCCTGATAACACTCAACATTCTTGGCGGGATGACGTGGGGAAAAGCTTCAACGTTTTGACTTCGAGAGGAGTTTGATCATGGCGCTGGTCGGTAAACGGGATGGGCGCAATTTTGGCTATGGCCGGCAATTGAGCTACGCCGGGCCGCAGGCGTTGAAAGACATGTTCGGCGGTGGGCATTACGGCACGGTCAAGGCGCACAGTGATCGCTGGCAGGCGTTTGTACGCTGGTGTCGGTCGGAGGATGGACCAGGGTTTAACGATGCGCGACAAATTGATCGGCAGACCTTGCTGGACTACGCCGGGTATCTGCGCCAGCAAGTTGAACAAGGTGAGCTCGCTATCGCGACTGCGCAAAACCGATTATCCAGTGTGAATCGGACCATGGCCGCGCTGCGAGGTGATCAGTATGTGAAGGTGTCGAGTCCGAGCAAGGCTTTAGGACTGCAGCGCACAACCGCCCGCACAGTAACCCCGCAAGGCCAGGATCGTGAACAGGTGAAGCGGATCGTCGAGGCGCTCTGCGAACACCAACTGCCGCGCGCCGCCGCCATCGTGCAGCTGGCCCGAGCCACAGGCATGCGCTTACGCGAGGCGATTTTGGCCGACCTTCCGCGCTTGAAGCATGAGGCCGAACAATACGGCAAGATCAACATCCAGGACGGTACCAAAGGTGGCCGTTCAGGCGCGTCAGCACCTCGCTGGATCAGGGAGGATGATCATATTCGTGACGCACTGAGGTTTGCCGAAAAGGTCTCGCCCGACGATAGCCGCAACCTGCTTGCACCGAACGAACGCTACCTCGATTTCTTGCAGGGAATCGTCGGCCCCGCACGGGACATCCTCTATAAGAACAACCTCAAAGGCTTCCATGAATTGCGGGCAGCCTATGCATGCGAACGTTACGAGCAAATCACCCACCATCCCGCGCCTATCAACGGTGGCCATTGCTATCAGCTCAACCGACACCTCGATCAGGAGGCCCGAGTACAAATCAGCTATGAGCTGGGGCACGGCCGTATCGGCGTGGTATCGGCTTACATTGGTGGTCGAGCATGAACACGGCATTCGATATGGAGCTGTTCCTGGCGGGCGTCTTGACCGGGTCACACACCACACGCCAACGCCACCTGCGTCAGGCGAAGACTATCCAAACAGCGATCGCTGAGCGCTGGCAATGCGACAACCCATGGACTTGGCAGAGAAAACACCTTGCATGGTTTTTGAATCACCATCTAAACCAGCGCACTGAATCGACGCGCTATTACTATTTGCTGACCATGCAATTACTCACTCATCGTCTAGGAAAATCCTGGCAGTTCACCCCCTAAGCGAAGGTCAGAAAACGGCCAAAAGCTGCCAATCAATATAAGCAGAAACAGCCAGAAGTGGTCACAGGGTTTCCTAATGTTCGCGAGTCGCCAGTCCATTGTGCTTTTTGGGTTCAAAGCCTACTGGCGATTTCCTTCCAGATGTAGGCGTAGTTGTATTCCAGCCAGCGAACCAGCACTTTATCGAACTGCCGACGAAACCAGCTACGTTCTCTAGCTGCCAGCCTTTCTTCTATTGATTCTCGGAGTATGTCGGGGTCGAACCCAGTCCATACCGGAGGCACGGCTGCTACGAGATTGGTGAAGCACACCGGCGCGACCTCTGAATAGAGGATCGTGTAAAGGATTTCAGGGTCGACGCCTCTCACCTTACTCGCCAAATAGTCATATTCGACGGGAAAATCATTGAATGGCTCGGAAAGTGCGGCTCTGACTTTTGTCAGTAGTGGTTCAGTCAGAAGATGTCCCAATTTGTGAGCTCCTCTAACTCTTCGTCCAGTGAGCTCGCCACCGCTTCACCTGCGACACCACCGGCGATCGTCCCTGCCAAGACAACTGCTATTGCACAAATGGGGGCGGCAGGGCCGCACAATGCACTAACGCCCATCCCCGCAAGGATACCGCCGACCGCACCAGCACCGACAATGATGCCCTGGCGAGCTGCTTCTTTGGGTTTGTTGTCAGCATTCAATATTTGATAGGTTGCAAGAGCCGCCGTCACGAGAACACCAAGCTTGCCCATTATCAGCATTTTTTTGGTGCCGGTTGTGAATTTCGCATTATCACGGCCGGAAGATTCCAGGATAGCGTAGTGAACTTTGTTCTTTTCTACTTCTGAAAGGCTGTCGTAACCCTTCTGAAACAAGTTTTCAGAATATATATCCAAAAGAGTTTTGAGTCCCTTCCCCTCTTGTTTCTTCCTCTGAACTATCGCCAGACCCTGCGCTGAAGTGAATTTGCGATGCTCCATCATGATTTTGTTTCGCATCTCATGACTGAACTTCACCCCTTCTTGCGCCGAAACCCTTCCCGCTTTCACGTCATCTCGGACTTGCTGAGACATGCGTTTGATATTCTTGGTATAGCTCGATCTGATCTTTTCATCAGAGATCGCATCCAGTGAAAATCTCAGCGCAGAACCCTCCAACAGTTCTAACGCCCTGTCGAGGGGTGAGTCTTGCAAGGCGTGCTCACGCTGGACGACATAGCTGCCGGTGACAATGTACGGCTCTGTCATAGGATGGTCCTTATCCTAAAATTTTGTTCAATAGGCTCTCGGTGAGAGAGGGAGCTTCTGCGGATGCTTGCTCTTCAAACTTAAGCATTACGCAAGTCTGGCCGGACGGATTCGAGAACTTAATGGCGTTGTCTTTATTGAATACACCTGGCAGTGATGACCCATCCTCAAAATGCGCGGTGCACGATAAGCCTTCATAGCTTTCATCAGCAGGAATTCTGAAGCCGATCCAGCTCGCGAAACCCGTTAACGGCGTAGGAGGAACAAACTCGCAGGGTGTATGTGTATCGCCAATTATGACTGTACTCGAACCACCAATCACGATACCGCCGTGGGTGCCTCCGGTATCGATGGTCGCCGCATTCTTGCCGTTAATGAACACAGTTGCAGACAGCCCTGAAGAGAGCGCACTACCGCAAGTGCAGGCGTCGCCCTGACGCGCTGCGGGAAGGCCGTCGAAGAATACGTCAGAGGATCCTGATGCTATAGGGTTGGTACCGTGCCCCGGCAGAGGGCAACTGTATGGATCACTTTTCCGCGCTGCTGGCTTAGCCACCATGACCTCCTGTCAAAAATCCTTGTGAGCGTCGTAACCTACCAGATCAGATTGGCCATTAGATATCTCGTGGCCCAAGAATTCGCTGTGGTGGGAAAAAAGTCGGCATTTGATAGCGAAGGTCAAGGGCAACAATCGGCAACTCCTGCCAGTCATGACAGGCAGGCATCGGCCAGAAGCAGACGGTCACGTTAGGCCGCACCCGACCTAAGCTGTCGGTTGCAGCAGTGTAAACTCGGCCAGCAGCTGAAATTGCTTTACTATAATTTTTCTCCCTCCGTATGGCCCTAGATAGAAAATGGATAAAGTCCGATCGACAATCTGGACACTCGCCCCCGAGCTAGGCATTCCTGAATCTCCAGCCCTTCTCATAGAGTCCAGCACGCTCTGGCTAGCCTATTTCGAACCTTTGAACCAAAGCGTAGCGGTTGTGCGTTTTACCGGGCTTATTGATCATCGCCTCGCACCCATAGGGGACGAAGGGTTGGGACGTCATCCGTATGTTTCATCTGGCCTCCAGCCCTATTCGTTTAACGAACTCATTGGTTCTGAAGAAGCCATCCGATGGAAGTGGTCAGGTGCTAGACATTGGGTCGTAACGTTTAAAGACGAAACTCTTGATGTTGTTGCACGGGCTGGTGAGGTCGTTGCCACTGGACTAGCCGTGGCATCACCGCTTGAAGCCTTGCTCTCAATTCACAACTTACCTGGCACAGATCGAGGGCTAAACCACTGACGGGCTGCAATGGGTCGAATAGCGACGGTCTAGCATCTACTGACACTATGGATGCTCAGACTTCAGTCTGTTCCGCCATTTCCAGGGCATCATCGACCTCGATTCCCAGGTATCTGACGGTGCTTTCAAGCTTCGTATGACCAAGCAGGAGTTGGACAGCTCTCAGGTTTTTCGTTCTGCGATAGATCAACGATGCCTTGGTTCTCCTTAGCGTGTGAGTACCGTACATGGTTGGGTCAAGTCCAATGGCGGTCACCCAAGCTTTCACCATTCGAGCGTATTGTCTGGTCGATAGGTGTTCTGAGTCGTGCAGCCGGGTTGGAAACAAGAAGTCCTCACTTCTAAGGTGGGCCCGATGCATCCAAGCCTCTATAACCGTTCTGGTTTGCTCAGTGATTTCAAATTGCACTGGATGCTGGGTTTTCTGCTGCATCACGATGGCCCGTGACGACACATGTTCTCTATGGGCTATATCTCGCACTCTCAGCTTGGTTAAGTCACACGCACGCAGTTTGCTGTCGATAGCCAAGTTGAAGAGTGCCAAATCCCGTGTCTTCTCCGCGAGCTGGAGTCTGACCCGAATGGCCCAATAGCGGACGTTCGCCTCTGGCAAAATCCCAGTCCGGCCCCGATACACATTTGGACGAAAACACCGTCATCATTCCCATCGTAGCGGCGTCGAGCTCTAACAGGAGCTCGTGTGATTTGATCCTGAAGCCTTCAACCGACGCCATTAGCTTTGCCTCGGAGCGGAGTTCACCGCCATTAAGAAACAACTCCTCAGTGGTGGAGTGCGGAGACGCCAGACAATTCATACCGTCTGACCGCTGGTCAGTTTAGCTCGAACCCTTCCCCTCCAGCCATGCCAAAAGCTCGCTTTCACATTGCAATGGTCAAAAAGCGCTTACACTGAACCTTCAACCCATAAGCAATTTGGAGAAGGAACCTCGTAAGTGAGCGCGCGCTTAGCAGAACAATTGCCTACAACCGGAAACGTAATCGTCATTGAGGACAATCCGGTGGTGCGGATGCTGTTTGAAGAAACTCTTGCTGAACTTGGTTTTTCATCAGCGACCTTCGACAACGCAGCATCAGCTTTGACCCACCTCGTGAGAATCAAAGGTGAGTGCATCTTGATTATCGCAGACCAAGGACTTCCGGGAGGAATCCAAGGATCTGAATTCATCCGACAGGCAAAAGAACAATGGCCATTGATTCCGTCGATTCTCACTTCTGGCTATGTCGTTGATGAACAGGTGATCCCCCCCTCGACGATTTTTCTGCATAAGCCTTACACACTCAATCAATTAGAAGTGACCATCGGTGCTGCTCTCCAACAGCAACGTCCACTGATGTAAAAATGAGGGTTATTCCCATCAATGGCTCGGTGACCACTTTGGGTCGAATGCGGTCCTTGCGGCAGGATCTTGTGTGAGGCGCGGATAGGGATTCGAACCCCTTCTCTGCTCCCTGGGGTCCGCTCTAGGCCATCAATATCGGCGTTCTTGGAGCTTTACTAAGGCGTGCTACGGTCTGTAGCGGCCCTGAATATGCCCTAATTTTGCCCTAATCTTTTCGGGCATCAGCTGATTTTTTGATAGGCCACACCAGCGAAGGCCCGTTTATCTTGGTTGGACTGAAGCCCAATAGGTGCAGCACAGAAAAAGGCCGCAGAGGCGGCCTCGTTCGTCCTTACATCTCCACCTGAGTGCCCAGTTCAATAACCCTGTTCAGTGGCAATTTGAAATACTTCAGGTTGCTGTTGGCGTTCTTCAGCAGAAACGCGAACAGACTCTCTCGCCAGCGTGCCATGCCAATCCGCTTGGTGGGGATCACCGTCTCCCGGCTGAGGAAAAAGGTCGTGCGCATTGGGCTGAAATCCAGCTCATTCAAATGACAAAGACTTAAGGCCATGGGTACGTCAGGCTCCTCCATAAAACCGAAGTGGAGACCGACCCGGAAGAACCCTTCGCCAAAGGCTTCAACCTCAAAGCGTCGATCAGCACTCACTCGAGGACTGTCTTCGGACACTACGGTGAGCAGCACCACTTGCTCGTGCAGCACCTGGTTATGCAGTAGGTTGTGCAAGAGTGCATGGGGAACGGCATCGGCCCTGGCCGTCAGAAATACCGCCGTGCCTTGTACGCGATGAGGAGGCTGCGAACGAATGCTGCTGATGAACAACGGCAGAGGCAGCGCGGTCTCGTCCAGCCGCTCGACGATGATTTTCCGCCCCCGTTTCCAAGTGGTCATCAAGATGAACAAACCGATGCCGGCGATCACCGGGAACGCACCGCCCTGGAAAATCTTCGGCGCATTGGCCGCGAAGTACAGGCTGTCGACCAGCAGAAAACCGAGCAGCATCGGGATGGCCAGCCAGCGCGGCGTTTTCCAAAGGAGCAGGACGACAGCCGAAGACAAGATGGTGGTGATCAACATGGTGCCCGTAACCGCCACCCCATAGGCAGCAGCCAGGGCACTGGACGACTCGAAACCGATCACGAGCAGCACGACACCGACCATCAACGCCCAGTTAACCGTGCCGATGTAAATTTGCCCCTGTTCCTGGCTGGAGGTGTGCTGGATAAACATGCGAGGGACGTACCCTAACTGGATGGCCTGGCGCGTCAGGGAGAAAGCGCCAGAGATCACGGCTTGAGAAGCGATGATGGTAGCCAGGGTGGAGAGCGCGACCATTGGCAGCAGTGCCCAACCAGGCGCGAGCAGATAGAACGGATTGCGCACGGCCTCGGGGTTCTCCAGGATCAAGGCGCCCTGGCCAAAATAATTAAGTACCAGCCCCGGCAACACCAAAATGAACCAAGCACGAGAAATCGGTTTGCGACCAAAGTGGCCCATGTCGGCATACAGCGCTTCAGCACCGGTCAGAGCCAACACGACAGCACCCAAAATTGCCACCCCAATTCCTGGATGGGCCACGAAGAACTGCACGGCCCACGCGGGGTTGAGCGCTTGCAGCACTTCGGGGCGCTGCAAAATACCGTAGATCCCGAGCGCACCCAACACCACAAACCACAGCACCATGACCGGGCCAAACAGGATGCCGATTCGAGCCGTGCCATGTTTCTGTATCAGGAACAGCGCCACCAGCACGATCACTGACAAGGGCACAACCCAGTGCTCTATTCCGTCAAACGCCAACTGTAATCCTTCAACCGCAGAGAGCACCGAAATAGCCGGGGTGATCATGCTGTCCCCGTAAAAAAGTGCCGCACCGAACAGGCCGAGCAGCACCAATACCTTGCTCATATGCGGATAGGGTGCTGCCGCGCGGCGGGCTAACGCCGTCAATGCCATGATGCCGCCTTCACCCTGGTTATTGGCTCGCAGGATGAACAGCACGTATTTGATCGAGACGACCCAGATCAGTGACCAAAATATCAACGACAGAATGCCTAGCACTCCGTCGTGATTGACCTGGACTCCGTAGTGGCCGGAAAACACCTCTTTCAGCGTGTAAAGGGGGCTGGTGCCAATGTCCCCGTAAACCACGCCGACAGCAGCGACGAGCAAGCCCACGCCTGACGTTTTGGATGGGGGGTCTTCGTGTGCAACGGTCGCTGTCTCACTCAAGGGGTGCTTCTCTCAATTGGCGGGGAGTACTGCACGCCATCCTTGGGCAATACATTTTTCCAAGGCCTTCGGAAAAGCAAGGCGCATGGACGATCTAAAAAATCGCAGCAAGTATCGTTGCGGGTAGAAACACCGACCGTAAAGAAAGCGTAAAAATATTACGGCATCGCAACAAGACGTCTGGCTTTCATTTCCACCCTTGGAGAAATCAAACCGTCAGGCATGGTTCGTTTTCAGCACTTCGCGACAGGCAGCAATCGGCCAAAAGCAGACCATCGACACGCAGCTAATACGTCAGTAATGTGCAAAGTAATATTTCGCTTCCCCCCTTCTTGATGTCGCGTTTACAGACTCGATTTTTTGATTGCTCAAGGGATTACGCATGAACATGGAATGTATGCCAAAAGCGGTTCGGCACCTAAAAGTTGAATTTAAGGAGCAATAAAGTGGAAATCAGGATTGATATATTGGGTTCTCCAACAGAAAAGGATAAAGGAGTTCTGAATAATAGGTTTTCAGAATATCTTCGAATTCAATATCCAAATCTACCACCAGAATCGGAAGATAAAATATTTATGGTGGTTGCACACGATGAAGTAGGCGACTACATCGGTGCAATAAGCTGTAATTGTTACTGGGATGGCTTAGAAATTGACACCTTTTGGGTTAAGGAATCTCATCGCGGTAAAAAAGTAGGATCTATGCTTTTGGAGAAAGCAGAAGCGATTGGTGCCGACAATGGGGCAGTAGTTGCATTCTTAAAAACCGTTGATGCGAAACAGTTCTATGAGCGGCATGGGTATGAGATTTATGGTGTTCTTGAGGATCGCCCAATCGGGACTAACCTGTATCATTTAAAGAAACGGCTAGTAAAACATGCATAGCAACTGGTTCAAACCGTTCGCTTCGCTCACTGGGACGGGCTAAAGCCCGCCCTTTAGCCAAATTCTAGTCAGCGTCTGCATTGGGTCGACTGCGGCCCTTCGTGACTGGCAGCAATCGACTGTGGATGCACCCTCCTCCCGGCGTCCTTCCGACCATGCGCAACTCCCTACCGAGGTCAGTAATCCCCCTGCTACGCTGAAAATTTCACGGAGGATTGCACAATGCCAAACTCAGACTTACTCCCTTCCCTGCTATTTAAGATCAACGAAAACCAGCTCGCCCTGGAGGCCGCCATCATGGAGCTTTCGAACTGGGTAGAGATGCGCGGATCGGCGGACGTCGCCGACAATGTTCGGGGCGCCCTGGACACGATCGATCGAAACGAGGAGTTCATCAAGATAACGCTTGCTGTGCTCATGACGCCCGACTAATCGCGAAAGTTCGCCATGTGTCGGTTCGGCATTTTTTGGTAGACCAGGGAGTCTATCCGTAACCAGTTTTTTGTAGATATTATTCACAGCTCGTCGGAAATTGGATGGAGAAATCCTATCAAGCTTCCATCCACACCAGTCCTTATTGGAGGCAGGTAGGATGTACACTTCACGGTACAACGTGGAAGTGTACACATGCAAAAAACTATGTTAATTATACAGTTATGCTATTATTCGAGTCTCCCTCGGGCACCAAAATTAAGAAAGGTCTTGCTTAGCAAGGCCTTTTTTTTCGCCTGCAAAAAAGCCACCCCACCCGTGCTGGAGCTGCGGAAGGCTGCGATCTTTTGATCTTGCCCTTCCATGCAACCCAAACCGGCGGAACATTTCACAAGGACTCCCCTCATGGAATTGCTGCTGGAAACCGTCGCCCTATTCTCCCTCAAGCTCGCTTACGAGACGGAAGATCAAAGCCCGATTCTGCGTGACGATCTGATGATGAGTGATTATGAACGGGAGGTGTTCGGGTTGCTGGTGCGTCGGGGGGATGTCGAGACTATCCAGGCGAAGGTGGATGAGTGTGTGGGGTTGGCGCTGGAGGCTATTGGTGGTGTGGATAAGCCGTTGGGGCGGGAATTGCAGAGGTTGGCGGGTGAATTTGCCAGTATTCAAACGATAAAGCAGCTTGATGGTCCGCTCGTCGCGCTCAAGGTTTACCTGCAAGACATTCAATGAATGAAGGTGTGTGGCCTAAAAAGTGGGAACACCCGATTACCGGACCAAGTCTGATCGCCACGTCTTATCCAATAATAAATCTGCCCCCTTTTCCCGGCTCTTTCCCCGGCATTTCCCATACAGGATCTGCTGTTGATGTAATGAGCATCTCACCCGAAAATAGCCTGCCTTGGCGGGCTGTTTAAATCATTGCTAGTGATCAATATTATGAACACCTGGGACAAAAAACAGCTTTCCAATGTCAGAAGCGTTTATCCGAGAAACAAATCTCCATCGCTCTAGATGCGCAATTTATGGGCAACCTCTTCATGTTTTACGAGTTCAACGCTCATCTCAAGGAAAGCAAGGAAAAACCGGCTTCTTAATAATCAGGCAAGCAATTGAACATCCAACATATGCAAAAACCCATCTCTCGCAGTAAAGGCTACTATCACAACCTCAATTAATTCGGGCTAGCGGAAAAGTTTTCCATGGCCACCAAATTGACCGAACGTACTCAACGAAAATCTTGGCTCATCTAACCCATGGCATAACAGTTAACCGCTGAATGACGATTTGCGTCGGTCTCTGCCCGTTAGACACGAGCAGAAACCGAGACAAAGCAGAGCCATTTAAATATCAAAACAAACAAACCGAAAATCACTAGCCCTCACTTTATAAGCTTTGCGTATCCACCATCGCAATACTCTCTACTTCGCGCCAACCCTCTAAACAGCGCGACTTTCCAATGATTTTTACCAAGAACCTTTTTTAAGTCATCAGCCTCTTGATTTAGCTCTTGCGCGACATCAGAGAAATCACTATTCACCTGATATATTCTATGCAGCGAAGATCTAAGTACTTTTATCTCAACACTTGCCTGATACTTAAAACGATCATTAAGATTTAAACAATTAAAGTGCTCTGCCAGAAGCCGAGAGAACTCCAAGTACGCCGGGTTCGATTCAATCTTAAAATTAATCTCTATTTTTGTACCTATAGAAATATCAGCAACAACAAAATAAAAATCAGGAAATGCATCCAAATAACTATGTAAAAAGATTCTTTTTCCCGCAGAAAGAAACTTTACACCCTTATAGGTACTATTACATTGATTGCAAATAGGTATAAGATTCAATGGGAATATCGAAAATTCAGGATGAGACTCTTTGGGAATATAATGATCCAAAGTCCTCGGTTCATTGATACCGCAGTATGGACAATGCGCAAAATCATCCAGATCAGGTTTCAATAAATCTGCTCGAAGACTCCGCATGCTTTTCGTTTCCGTTACATACGCATGAATCAATGATTTCACGTGCAACGGCAAAATGGTTATGGGCGCCAGCTTTTCTAGACAGTAACTGTGCGCCATATAACTTCTGTAAGCATCATGAACATCGGTACGGATTTTTTTTAGCCTTTTAGGCGTAAACCTTCGTTTCTCCTTAACGATGGAGTCGTAGATAAGTACTGAATCATAGATGGGGGCTGGCAGACTTCTCACAAATCCCCCTTTTATTTGTAGAAATTGGCTATGAATGAACGAGCTGTAAGCCCTATCTTTTTTCCAAACATTGCATTTATTTCATCTGGCGAGCTTCCAGATTTTGCTAGTTTCTTAAGTACAGCCAAGAAATTAGACTCTTCTGAATCAACTTTAAATACATCAGTAGTCAGTGTTGAAATTTCCTCACCGAAGCATTCCTTTGACAGCCTGGAAACCTTGGGTTTTTGTCGACCTCCTTCTAAAACCTGGACAAATCTCGATGGAGTTTCCTGCAGAATTACGGGAGAGTGAGTAGCCATTAATGCAAACGATTGGAACTCATCCAAAACATCTCTTATTGCATGTAAAAATGCAGCCATAAGTGACGGATGAAGGTGGGTCTCTGGCTCATCCACTATTACAATAGAAGAAGGCTTTATATGTTCAATTATTTTTGCAAGTATAGAAAGTATTATTTTTTGACCAGAGCTTAGATTTGAAAATTGATCATGCAAGTGTCCAAGCTTGATTTGCGCAAAAGAAGGATCTCCGAGAACATGATTAAGACAGCGTTTCCAAACCCTCAGAAGCAAGCCGTCATCATTGATAGTCTTCAACGCTGCAGAAAATTCACTAGTTATTTCTGAGGTGCTTTTAATTCGGTACTCCCCCAACCCAATCCGCTCTCGCAGACCACAATAGACATAACCAAAAATATGCCCCTGTTCGGCCAACTTATCTTTCTCCACCTCATTTTTTCCGGGAATTTCAAAACTATCGAAGGCGGAATAAGAAACCACTATAACATTGCCAAACGCAGGTCTTCCCGAAGGAAACTGCTCCGCCCTGGCTTTCAACATTTCCTCACTGCGGTCGTAACCATATCCCGAAATCGCTTTAGCCAAGACACTTAAAAGTTGAGTTTTCCCTGTACCATTTCGACCTATGAGAATATTTATGTTGGAAGGAATCAAACTTTGTTTACCGTCGAAATATTCAAACGCTAACTGATAGGGGGCATCAAACCCCGCAAGTTTCGCCCTAAAGTTGAAGGACACAGAAGGTTTTGCCATCCCGTCTGATACAGCCCCATAAAGTTCCAAACCTCTTTGCAAAGCTTGTTCTGCAGTACTAAACCTAATGGCGGACTGCCGAAACTGCGGGAGCTGCGAGAACTCCTCATATATATCTGAATCGAACGCACAATCCCTCAATGAAGTTAATATTCTTCGCTCGACCTCCCTTCCTAATCGATGAACTTCATTGTAATACTCTACGTTTTGCCCAAGCGTACAAAGCGCATCATCGAGACCATTATCCGACTCTAATATAGAGACGCGTCCAGAAAGAATATTTCTGTGGATCGCCTTTAATTCTCCAATTTTTTTCTCCTTCCCACCAATGACAACAGACAGAAAAAATGTAGATTGAAGCCCATAGTCATCCCAATCACTGCCAACTAGAACTAAGTGATCATCCTTTAATTCTTTCTGTGCTTTCGAGTAAATTTTCATAGCATTCACCTTGCAACCTCCTTAAATTTACCTTTCATACCCAAGCCAAGTGTGTTGCATATGCCTTTCGGCCGACTTTTTAAAGAGGAAAAAAGCGAGAAATTGGACAGATTTATTTTGAGTAAAAAATCTGCCTTTTTTTCACCGCTCCCTTTTCCGTCACCAAGACACAACTAGCGCCTAGCCGCAGTAAACAGTCGTCTGTACACCGGATCTTTTGCAAGTTCAGCTGAGACAGATCGTATTTGATCTAATGCCTCTGTGAGATCGTAGGGAATAACCGTTGCCTCAGAATTTCCAATCGTCAAATCAAGCAAACGAAGCAAAGCTTTGGCTTTTTCTTCGCTATCAATAATAGAAAGCCTCTTTACCTCGCCAGTCTCGCCATATAAGCCGTAATCTAGTAACGACCAGCACTTGAAAGGTACGAGGAACCGTTCAACAGCGTCGACAGCCTCGCTAAAAGCTTCTTCTGATGTCGCAGGGAGAACGGCAAACGCAGCACTAACACCTGGTGTGACCAACGAGCGCTCTTGTGGCCAGACTTGCTCGATAAATGGTGCTGCTGCAGATCTAAACAGTTCGGCGGCGCTTGGTGCCTCCACCTCTTCGGACCGATTAGTTGAAAGTTCTCGAACAAATTGTTGAATCGCGCTTGCAGCAGATGCACGGATTTCGTCGTCTAGGGTCCGCAGCATCTGCTGAGTTTTTGGGTTGGGCACCGCTGGGGCATTCCCCTCTCTGAAGGCGTGCAAACTTTCTATGACGAGGCTGAACACTAAACTTTGTCGTATCTCGCGCCCAAGACGCCGGTCTTTAACCCTCTCCACCATTTCGTTACCGATGATTTTCAGGACGTCGCTATGACGAGTGCGGCGAGCAACAGCACGCCAGAGAGGAACAGAAGCTTCGTCATCATTGAACAATGGCGATATCAACTTTTTTTCAGCCCATGCTGAATCGGCGCGCAAAAAGTACGGCAAGTGCTCTATGAAACGATGTTGCACAATCAAGCCGCTGCGACCGGTTGCGTTAATTGCAGTATCTCGCATCGCACGGGATATAGTGCCTTCTGCGAAAACTGACTTTTCGGATCCACAGGTCGCAAGAAACACACTAACAAGCTTCCCTGTAGCAGTGTTCAACGTATCGAGGTCCATGGGCGCGTGGTCATCGTCGGCATTACGGACCGTAACGCCGAGATTGGCGTCATCCGCTAGAGCAGTTTCTGCATTGGTAGCATCGACAGCTATTGGCCAAATCTTCTCCCAAACAGAAACCCCCAGATTAGAAGCAATAATTTGCGTCCGCCAAGCATCCATCCATGCACTGATTCCTTGGATTGCACTCGAAATAGTACTCTCGGAGGTCAGACTCAGCATTCCGAGAACCCGCTCACATTCAGCTTGTAGGTCACGCGTAAGATTGGCATTACCATCTTTCTTCATCGGCGAGTGCAGCCAACCGAAACGGTTCCACACAAACGGGAAATCGTTCCCACCATCCCCGCTGGTTTCCAGGTCGCATAAAACTAGCTGTATATTTTCGGGTTCTTGGAGCCAGTCATTCGCGCGCTGAGCTGGATCGTTATGCGTACCGTCACGACTGGTCAAAAAAGCCGTCTCTAATGCGCTCAAACGGGAAACGCCCGCCATGGCGTCAAATTTCGAATCCGGATTAGGCTGAACCCAATGCGCTGTCGGACCTATCGGAAGGCCTTCATCCAAGTCCATCCCTATAAGGTCACTGTATTGACTAAGGTTGGCGTTCAGCCACTGTTGTTCATCTGGCGGCAACGCTCCTCCCGTGACTTCAATACGCTTGAACTCGCGGACAGTCTGGTAAGTTCGAGCCGATTTGATTTTTGCAGCCTCTATTTTTTTCGGCCAAAAACTACGCGGAGGGCCTTTACGTATCCGCTTGGCTATCGCTATCTGGGCTTGAAGGTCTAGGTCTCCAAACCGTACCGCTCGAAGTTCAGCGATCTCCGGAAAAGCGTGCAAATTCCAAAAGTGGAGATCATCAAGGTCGACAAGGAATGTTTGAACCTGCGAAGACTTAACAAGTTCGGGATCCCGACCGGCAGCCGCCCACAGCCGGGTATACACAGATGAGTGAGCAAACCTCCACCGTTCAACGAATTGCCGCGCATCAAAGGCGCTTAATTCCGCAATACGCCCGACAACGGCGAAAAGAAGCTTTACGGACGGTGCAATACCCGTGTGATAAGCATCAGGATCGCTGCCATGATCGTCATCGGATGTACCGGTGACATAATATGCTCGTCGTAAATCTCCAAGCCTCCAATACTGGTCTTGCCCATTCCAACCGAGCTGTCGACCAATTCGAAGGCCTAGGTTTACAGCTGACTCCAGCGCGATACCCAATTCTTTTAGAAAGGCTACTTCAGTAAGCAGCACAAGCTCGAGCACGTCTAAGTCTAAAAGCTTGCCACTGGTCAGCCTTGCAGAAAGTAGATGGTCGAACGTTCTGGGACGACTTGGTCGCTTCGAGAACCGCCAACGCCAGGAGTCGTGCGGTCCAACTTTCAGGCGCGGCATCACGCACCCTACGACCTTCGAAATGACTGCTCCCGAGCGATCACCAGCACGTAGCCGATTTTGTATGTCATAAATCGCAATCGATGGTCCATCGTTGATATCTATAGATGACCAGCTTTCTTCGATCAATCGCCACGCAGAGGCCCAAGGCTCATCGAGAGTGCGCCCCTGAGGATCACTTAGCAGATGTTCGATGGCGATGCGCTCTATACGTTGCTCTCGCTTTAAACGCAGAGCCCAGTCAATCGTTCCGGCGTCCGCTAATCGATTATTTAGAAACGCAATCGTTGCTTGAAGCGTTGCACGATCCTGTTCATCGAGAAATACCAGATCCGGAATCATAAATGGCGATCCTGCTCTTTTTCTGTGCAGATTTTAATGATCGCTTCGAGCCAACCTATGTCAGCCTTTCCAGCAGATGCCATAGCAGACAATCTGATGCGCTCACTTGTGTTGCTCCGTCTGATCAAATGGTCGAACAAATCGCGATCCGCTTCCTGCGATGATGATCTGGGGGTTCTGACGATCCGGCGAATCTCGGCGTCAATACGACGAGGATTTCCGTTATTAGCTGAGAGACTCGCCCAGCGTTCAAGTGTTCCACATAGTGCGGAATGACCGCTGTTGGCATCGTAGTGGATTGGCGTAATGCCGCGCGCCTTCCAGTCCTCAAGCGCTACAGGGTCAGGCGTATGAGATCCAAAAAATGTAAACCGCTCCTTCAAATCCCCAAAGCGAGATCCATCTGCCGCAACTGCATTTAACAGATATCGCATTGGTGGATCGTTAGCGCTGTAACCCACCAAGACCAAGTGGTACAACCGGGCGGCGTCGTAAATTAGATCAGGAACAACACGACGACGTAGATAAAACTCGCCAAAGTCTTGGTCCGAAATAACTAGTTCAGATACGCGACTTGGCTGTGGGTCAAGCACGCCATGGATATGAAGCACTCCTGCGAAATCTAACTGCCGAGTCGGCCTAGGAATAGCCCCAAGTGAATAGGTCTGAATGATAGAGCCGCGGCGCTTCCCTGCTCGCTGAAGAAGCTGATCAAAGTTTGTCGTAACGATGGTGACTGCTCCTCCACGATCCGCAAGGCGCATAAGCGCACGATGAATAGGCGCTGGCTGACTATTCCCTGCTCGCAAGCGTTCAGCTACTGCATGTCGAACTCGACTGTCGCCGCGCGTGAGGCCGTCAAGCCGTCTCTCAAGCATGCCAAGGACTACGTCGAAGTCTCCGCTGATAAACCGCTTGACCTCCGCCTTCTGCGGATCATTGAGGTGTGATATTTCTGCTTCCCATTGATTGCATGCTCCTCGCGGCAATTTGGAAAGCACCGAATGAACGCTAGGATCTAATTTTTGGTAAACGTCGACTACGAGCTGACGGAAGTCTGGCAATTTAGCGGGCATCGAAATGCCAGCACCGCATATAAAAAGAACCTGGCCGCGTGCGTGAGCGAGAAGCAGTCGCTCTGGTATCGCTGCGAGTCCCTTGCCGAGTGTGATTACGCGGTCTTGAGCAGATGTATCCATTTTTTAATTTCAAGTCCGTTTTGTGGGTGGCTAATTCCGCGAGCTGACCAGCGTAAAAGGGCACAGAATACCTCTCAGGCACTTAAATCGGCATCCTGAAACATATCTGAATCTCGAGTTAATTCCTCGAAGAAAAAAGGGGACAGACCACATTTTCCAACTTGAGCGGTTTGGGAGATAAGCCTTCGAAGGTTGCAGGAACGGAATCTCCACGATAACCTCCCACCCGTCGCTGCCAATTCAGCGACCGGGTGTGGAAACCCGTGTAATTCAAGGCGCAACAGCGCCCCCATCACGTCTGCCGGCGCTTTTTTTGTGTCTGCGGCGTGAGTTATGGCGGCTGTGCGTGGGACGTCTTCGGGCGTGCCGGTTTCCTTGATTCCCGGTTTTCCACCCTGCGCACAGCTGTCACCCATTCGTGTGGAAACGAACGTGGCAGCTCCTCATATCAAGGAGTCTGATAATGCGCAGCATGAATCCGTACAAAATTTGGCTTTCCCCTCTACGCAATTCCCAATCGCGTAACACCCTCCCCGACCGCCGCTCCCTCATCGGAGGTGGCAAATGACCAACCAACCCGAACTCAAAACCATCGGCCTAACCCCCGCCATCTACTGCGGCGATCAACCACTCTTCCACGTCACCCGCGACGTCCCCCTCGGTGATGCGTTATCTATGGCTTCCGATTTCCTGTTTCTCGCCAAAACGCTCACCGAAGATGCTGCCTACGCCAAAGACACCGATCGCCATGCCTGGGCTGCGCATTATTTGACGTCGATGAGTAAGGCGTTGGTGGATGATGCGGTGAAGGTGTTGACGCGGGATCGGGATTCTTTGTCGGGGTCCAAGCGGGCGGGGGCGAAGGCTTAAGGGTTGTAGCCGTCAGTCGATAAGGTAGGAAGTCTGTGGGGGCGGGTTGCTTGCGATGGTGGCAGTCGTTCGGTGGTGATGTTGGCTGGTTTGATGCTATCGCCAGCAAGCTGGCTCCTACAGGGGGTTGGGGTTGTTTGTAGGGTGATGTTGGCCCTGAATTTTTTTAACCAAGGAGTGGAGTGAGTAATGTTGTTTGATTCGCTGGTTATTTACGGTGCTTGGATTGGGGTGTGGGTTTGGATCGTGCGCTGTCGTGGCACTCTGAATCTGTGGCTGGCTAATCTGGCGGGGTTTGTGTGTGGCTGTATTGTCGGGATGGTGGTGGAGCAATTGACTCGTGCCGCCAGCGGGATTCTGTCGCCGGATGCGCCATTTATGTTGTATTCGATCATGGCTGGGTTTGGCACGTTGGTTGGGACTTGGATGTGGCTTATTGCGAGGCTTGAGCAGCCCGAGGATCTGTTTCTGCGCCATTTGTTTGCCGGGGCGGTGAGTGTTTTTGTTGGCGCGGTTGTGCTTGGGCAGGCTTGGTCGCATTTGGTTTCTGGGTGAGTGGCTTTGGGGTTGGTGGTGGCTGGTCTGGCGCTATCGCCGGCAAGCCGGCTCCTACAGGGGGTGGGCGTTAGCCCCGGGGTTTTCGGGGCTTTTGAGGATTCAGATTTAGAGGAGGTGTTGGGAGATCAGTTTGGAGATTTCTACCATCGATGTTCTGCCGGTGAATTCGAATTTCACTTTGCCCAGCGACGAGAAGTAGATCTCCAGTTCCGAGTCCAGGTCGAAGGTGCCGGAGGTTTCTACCGAGTAGGCGACGATGTTTTTGTAGGGCAGTGAGGTGAAGTCTTTTTTGCTGCCGGTGATGCCCTGTACGTTGACGGCGATGATGCGTTTGTTGGTGAAGACGACGCCGTCGCGCATGGATTTGTACGAGTCGATGACGTGCTCGCCTTCCAGCAGCAGTGCACTGACCCGTTCTGCGTATTCTTCGTTTTGCTTGAGTTTGAAGAAGCCTTTGTTGTTGAAGTCGATCATCTGCCCATCCTCCGTTCGAAGAAAAATCCTGCGGATTACTTCACCACTTTCACGACTCGAATGTTGACGGGGAATCCATCCTGTCCGGGCAGTTTCTTCCATCCCACATACTGAAAAATCGCTTCTTCATCAATGTACTCGCCCCACTCCGCGACTTTGCCGCCCAACACTGCGACGTTCCGGTTAATGGCGCAGGTGCCATCGTCAGGACCGACGGTGTAGATCACATAAGGTTTGACGTATTTCGCGGCGCGGAAATGTTCGCCGCAACCAGAATCGACTCTGATCATCAAGGTCTTCAGATTTGCTTCACCATCCAGCTCGGCGTGCTGGTCGAGTTCCCCGATTTCGCCGACGTCGGTGAAGCCCAGAGAGCGAGCGCGCTTGTATGCCGGGGAGGCCAGGTGTTTGATCTGGGCTTGCGCGAGATACTCGTCCACGTCTTTGCTGAGTTCAATTTCGCCCTTGTGCGCGATCTCTTCCGCTATGGGAACGCCGCTCTCACAACGAGCGTATTCGGGGGAGCCAAGGCTTGACGGGGATAGGTAGTAGCGATGGAACTCAAGGGTACTCAGATGCATCTTGATAGCGGGATTAGCTTCTTTGGGCGTCTGGCGCCCGGCCTGCACCTCGGCCACCACCTGCAGAAATTTCTGGCAATCGGAGAGGTAGCCGTCCCAGGCGTATGTCGGGGTTTCACTCGACAGGCCGGCGAGCGCCGGGGTCATCACGACGGCGAAAGTGATTGCGCAGAACAGGCGCGAGACTCGAGTGACAGTGGCCATGTGTAGTCCGTTACAAAGTTGATGAAAGTGGCGCAACGCTACTGTTTTGCCGCCTTGCCGTCCACTGGCAGCAAAGGGGAGAGCCGATATTTCCTGCGGCGAGCCGCTGTGCATGCATCCTGAAACCTCCACGCAGGCTACGTTCTTCTAGACTCAATAAGAGGTCGTGGATAGAACCGGACACGTCGCATTGGTGCAGTCAAATCAACAGCCGCGTGGCAATCTGACTTTTATGCCCTTACTGAGGTGCGGCGAAGACCGTGCCGGGCACAACAAGATGCCCATTCAGGGTGCCCTGGCCACCGGCCTGAAATTGCCACGATACCGTGACGTGGTGTGAGTGCCGCAGCCGACACTTTCGGACGACCGACAACCTTCTGGTTTGTCCGTGACCGTGAGGATTGCTGAATGCCTGATGAGAGTTTGCACCTGCCTTTGGTCAACAGCCTGCTGGAGCGCCACAAAGGCTCCCCCGGCGCTCTGTTGCCCATTCTTCATGATATTCAGGAACGCATCGGTTACATCCCCGATGTGGCCGTCCCCGAGATTGCTCATGCCCTCAACCTGAGTCAGGCCGAGGTTCGCGGGGTGATCAGTTTTTACCATGACTTCCGTACCTCGCCGCCGGCCCGCCATATTCTGCGTTTGTGCCGGGCTGAGTCCTGCAAAAGCCGTGGCGCCGAAGAGTTGGCTGCGCAGTTGCGCGACCGCCTGCAACTGGACGATCACGGCAGCAGCGCCGACGGCAACATCAGTTTGCGCCCCGTTTATTGCCTCGGCGCCTGCGCCTGTTCGCCGGCCCTGGAGCTGGATGGCCGGGTGCATGCGCGGCTCAGTGCTGAGCGTCTCGATGCCTTGCTCGACACTTGCCGGGAGGACGCGTGATGCCGACTCTTTATTTGCCCTGTGATTCCCTTGCCCGTGCTGTTGGGGCCGATGAGGTCTCCACAGCGTTGATCACTCAGGCCAAGGAACGCAATCTGCCGCTGGAGTTGCAGCGCACCAGTTCCCGCGGTTTGTATTGGCTGGAACCGCTGCTGGAAGTGGACAGTCCGCAAGGCCGGATCGGCTTCGGTCCGCTGACCGCAGACGAAGTGCCGTCAGTGCTCGATGCGCTGCAAAAAGACGCCAGCCATCCTCTGGCCCTGGGCCTGGTGGAAGAGCTGCCTTATCTCAAATCTCAGCAACGCCTGCTGTTCGCCCGCGCCGGTATTACCCGGCCACTGTCGCTTGACGATTACCGGGCCCACGGTGGTTTTGAGGGCTTAACAAAGGCCGTCGCCATTGGCGGCGAAGAGACCGCAACAGCGGTGTTCGATTCAGGCCTGCGTGGCCGTGGCGGCGCGGCCTTCCCCGCCGGGATCAAATGGCGCACGGTGCGCGGCACTCAGGCGGCGCAGAAATACATTGTGTGCAACGCCGACGAAGGCGATTCCGGCACCTTCGCCGACCGCATGTTGATGGAAGGCGACCCCTTCCTGCTGATCGAGGGCATGGCCATCGCTGGCATTACCGTCGGCGCCACCTTCGGCTACATCTATGTTCGTTCGGAATATCCGGATGCCGTGGCCACTCTGCGTGCAGCGTTGAACATTGCTCGTGAAGCGGGTTACCTCGGCGCCAATGTCGGCGGCAGCGGTCTGGCCTTCGACATGGAAGTGCGCGTCGGTGCCGGCGCTTATATCTGCGGTGAGGAAACGGCGCTGCTGGATTCGCTGGAAGGCAAGCGCGGGATCGTCCGCGCCAAGCCGCCGATCCCTGCTCTACAAGGACTGTTCGGCCAGCCGACGCTGGTGCATAACGTGCTGACGTTGGCCTCGGTGCCGCTGATTCTGGCGAAAGGTGCGCAGTTTTATCGCGACTATGGGATTGGCCGTTCAATGGGCACGATGCCTTTCCAACTGGCGGGCAATATTCGTCACGGCGGTCTGGTGGAACGGGCCTTTGGTCTGACCTTGCGGGAACTGGTGGAAGACTACGGCGGCGGAACCGCCAGTGGTCGACCGCTGAAAGCCGCGCAGGTGGGCGGCCCGCTCGGCACGTGGGTACCGCCGTCGCAATTCGATACACCGCTGGATTACGAGGCCTTCGCCGGCATCGGCGCGATGGTCGGTCACGGCGGTGTGGTCGTGGCTGACGACACCTTGGACATGGCCCAAATGGCCCGTTTCGCCATGCAATTCTGCGCCGAAGAATCCTGTGGCAAATGCACGCCTTGCCGCATCGGCTCGACCCGGGGCGTTGAGGTTATCGACCGGATGCTGGCCGCGCCGGACCAGAGCGAACGCGATGCGCAGGTGATCATCCTCAAGGACCTGTGCGACACGATGCAATACGGTTCGCTGTGCGCCTTGGGCGGCATGGCCCCCTTCCCGGTCACCAGCGCTCTCAAGTATTTCCCCGCCGACTTCGGTCTGCAGCCTTCGGAGGCCGAGCAATGATTACTCTCTTCGACCCGAAAACCGATATCGACCTTGGCACTCCCGCTCGCGAAAGCCAGGTGCAAGTCACCCTGAACATCGACGGTCGCAGCATCAGCGTGCCTGAAGGCACTTCCGTGATGCGCGCCGCTGCGCTGATGGGCACAACCATTCCGAAACTGTGTGCCACCGACAGCCTGGAAGCCTTCGGCTCCTGCCGCATGTGCCTGGTGGAGATCGACGGTATGCGCGGTTATCCCGCGTCCTGCACTACGCCAGTCACGGAAGGCATGACCGTGCACACGCAGACACCAAAGCTCGCAACGCTGCGCCGCAATGTCATGGAGTTGTACATCTCCGATCACCCGCTGGATTGCCTGACCTGCTCGGCCAATGGCAACTGCGAACTGCAAACCGTCGCCGGTCAGGTCGGCCTGCGGGAAGTGCGTTACGGCTATGAAGGCGAGAATCATCTGGAGGACGTGAAAGACACCTCCAACCCTTATTTCGACTACGACCCGAGCAAGTGCATCGTCTGCAACCGCTGCGTGCGCGCCTGTGAAGAAACCCAAGGGACCTTTGCCCTGACCATTACCGGGCGCGGTTTCGAATCCCGCGTTGCGGCGGCCGGTGGCGAGAATTTCCTCGATTCGGAATGCGTGTCCTGCGGCGCCTGTGTGCAGGCCTGTCCTACCGCGACGCTGATGGAAAAAAGCGTGGTCGAACTCGGCCAGCCGGAACGCAGCGTGATCACCACCTGCGCCTATTGCGGCGTGGGCTGTTCGTTCCGCGCCGAGATGAAAGGCGACCAACTGGTGCGCATGGTTCCGGACAAGAACGGTCAGGCCAACCACGGCCACTCTTGCGTCAAAGGGCGCTTTGCCTGGGGTTATGCAACCCACCCGGATCGCATCACCAAACCGATGATTCGCAAGAACATCAGCGACCCGTGGCAGGAAGTCAGCTGGGATGAAGCGGTGACCTATGCCGCCAGCGAATTTCGTCGGTTGCAGCAGAAATATGGCCGCGATTCCATTGGTGGCATCACCTCCAGCCGTTGCACCAACGAAGAAACCTATCTGGTGCAGAAGCTGGTGCGCGCTGCGTTCGGCAACAACAACGTCGACACCTGTGCGCGGGTTTGCCACTCGCCGACCGGTTATGGCCTGAAACAAACCTTGGGCGAGTCCGCCGGCACCCAGAGTTTCGACTCGGTGATGCAGGCTGACGTGATCCTGGTGATGGGCGCCAACCCGAGCGATGCGCACCCGGTGTTCGCTTCGCAGCTCAAACGCCGCTTGCGTGAAGGCGCACGGCTGATCGTTATCGACCCACGTCGCATCGATCTGGTGGATTCGGTGCATGCCCGCGCCGAATATCACTTGGCCCTGCGCCCCGGCACCAACGTCGCCATGCTCAACGCGTTGGCCCACACGATCATCACCGAAGGCTTGCAAGACCAGCCCTTTATCGACGCCCGTTGCGAGGGCAATGACTTCGCCCGCTGGAGCGCGTTTGTCAGCCGTGCGGAAAACTCGCCGGAAGCCCTTGCCCCTGTCTGCGGGGTCGACGCTGCCGATATTCGTGCCGCCGCTCGCCTGTATGCAACCGGCGGCAACGCCGCGATCTATTACGGCCTGGGCGTCACCGAACACAGTCAGGGCAGCACCGCCGTGATGGGCATCGCCAACCTGGCCATGGCCACCGGCAACATCGGCCGCGAAGGCGTGGGCGTGAACCCGTTGCGTGGGCAGAACAACGTTCAAGGTTCCTGCGACATGGGTTCCTTCCCCCACGAGTTGCCCGGCTACCGGCACATCTCCAACGAAACGGTCCGTACGCAGTTCGAACAGGCGTGGAACGTCACCCTGCAACCCGATCCGGGCCTGCGGATTCCGAACATGTTCGAGTCTGCGCTGGCCGGCAGTTTCAAGGGCCTGTATTGCCAGGGCGAAGACATCGCCCAAAGCGATCCGAACACCCAGCACGTCACCGCGGCCTTGTCGGCCATGGAATGCGTGGTGGTGCAGGACATTTTCCTCAACGAAACCGCCAAGTTTGCCCATGTGTTCCTGCCGGGCGCTTCGTTCCTGGAAAAAGACGGCACCTTCACCAACGCCGAGCGCCGTATTTCGCGGGTGCGCAAGGTCATGGACCCTCTGGGCGGCAAGGCCGACTGGGAAGGCACCGTGGCGCTGGCCAACGCCTTGGGTTACCCGATGAACTACAAACACCCATCGGAAATCATGGATGAAATCGCCAGCCTGACGCCGACGTTCACCAATGTCAGCTACGCCGAACTGGATCGCCACGGCAGCCTGCAATGGCCGTGCAACGCCGCCGCACCGGACGGCACGCCGACCATGCACATCGATCAATTCGTGCGCGGCAAAGGGCGGTTCATGCTTACCGGTTATGTGCCTACCGAGGAGAAGGTCAACAACCGCTATCCGCTGCTGCTGACCACCGGGCGCATCCTCAGCCAGTACAACGTCGGCGCTCAAACCCGGCGTACCGAGAACGTCGCCTGGCATGACGAAGACCGTCTGGAAATTCACCCGACCGACGCCGAAAGTCGTGGCATCAATGAAGGCGATTGGGTCGGCATCGGCAGCCGCGCCGGGCAAACCGTGCTGCGTGCACGGGTCACCGAACGGGTCGCGCCGGGCGTGGTGTACACCACATTCCACTTCCCTGAATCGGGGGCCAACGTGATCACCACCGACAACTCCGACTGGGCCACCAACTGTCCGGAGTACAAGGTCACCGCCGTGGAAGTCAGCCGCGTCTACCACCCTTCGGAATGGCAAAAACGCTTCCAGGAATTCACCGACGAACAGCACCGTTTGCTCAAGGAACGCCGTCAAGGCGCTAAAGCGGAGGTGCGCCGATGAGCACTGCCAACCTGATCAAGATGGTCAACCAGATCGCCCAGTACTTCGCCACCGAACCGGACCGGAAACAGGCCGTGCTCGGTGTGCGTAATCATCTGCAGATGTACTGGACGCCGGGCATGCGCAAGGAGTTGCTGGCCTGGCAGACAGAGCATCAGGGGGCGGATTTGCATCCGTTGGCGCAAGAGGCGGTCAGCGGGGCGGGTTGGGAGGCGTAGATCTAAAAAACGACGAAAAAACCTGTGGGAGCGAGCCTGCTCGCGATGGTCGTCAACGATAACGCGGGCTGTCTGGATGCCCGCGTTGTATGGACTTGCATCGCGAGCAGGCTCGCTCCTACAGGGGTTGTGTGTGGTGTTCCGCCTTATTTATCTTCATCGGTCACCCGCACCGCGATCTCGATCGCCCGCACGCTGATCGCCGCAAAGATCGCCGTGAGCAGCACGCCGTTGAACCCGAGCAATATTGCCAATATCCGCGAAACCGGCAACTTCGGCACGAGCTCGCCATAGCCGATGGTCAAGCCGGTCACGAAGCCGAAATAGATGCCGTCGAAAGGATCCCAACCTTCCAGGTAGCTGATGATCAGGCCGCACGTGACGATGACGATCAGCATGGTGGAAAGGATGGGCCAGACAACTCGAAGGTAATAGCCGACAGCTTTGTAGAACTCTCGGCGGATGTTCGACGTATTTGCAGGCTTCATGTCGTGGGTTTCCTGAGGGCGGCAGGCGAATTGACACTCATCAGCTTGGCACAAGTATTGGAAATCGATGCCGCGTCCCAGGATGTAATGGCTACTCGATCTGAATCGGCCCCTTGGTCCCGGCATCGCTGTCGGTCCAGTAATCCTCATTCTGCAACCGCCGATCGCCCTGAATCGTGAAGGTGAGTTTGCCCTGATGAAACTGCAGCGTGCCATCGGTGCGCTTGGCATTGACCCGCTTGCCGTTGACCCAGACCTGCTCCTTGGCATCGATACGAATCGTGGCAACGGTCGCGCCGGCATCGCTCTTGGCGACCCACTGTCCGGCGTAGGGCGTCTGGGTATTTGTGCTGTCCGCCGCGGGGTTGGTGAAACCGGCCTTGGCGTTTTCCGCTTTGCTCTTGTGGATATCGCAGCCCTGAGTCTCGCTGACCTGGGTGCAACCGGATTGCTCAAGTTGTTTGCGGTACTTGTCGTTGATGGCATAGGCCGGGAGTTGCACCAACATCATGGTGGCCAATGCCGGCAGGATGATCCGTTTCATAGGTCCTCTCCTCTGATCAGCGCCTTCCCCAGCGCCCGCAAACTGCATGGATCATTCACTGTAGTCCGAATCCTGTCCCCGGATGCACCGGCAAAACCACCAACGCTGCCAACCCGCCCTTCGACCGATTGCGCAGCTTCAGCTCGCCGCCGTGCTCCAACACAATCGCCCGTGCAGCCGATAGCCCCAACC